>JAEEHG010000175.1 GCA_016280695.1 Solobacterium sp.
AGAGTCATATATTGACACTGCTTTTTCAGCGGTGCTGCAGCAGACCTGGCAGAATTGGGAATGGATTCTGGTGGATGACTGTTCCCGGGATCAAAGTGTGGAAGTAATCCGCCGCAGGATCGCGGATCATCCCGGTTACGCTGAACGGATCCGCCTCATTGCCCTGCCGGAAAACGGCGGCGCGGCAAATGCCAGGAATACCGGTGTCAAGGCCGCAAACGGACGGTACATTGCTTTCCTGGATGCGGATGACATGTGGCAGCCGGATAAGCTGGCAGAGCAGCTGCGGTTCATGCGGGAAAAGAACGCGGCGTTCAGCTACCATTCCTATGAATTCGGTAAAGAAGACGGCACTCCGACCGGCCGGGTTGTCAGGGCAGTGGAAAAACTGACCTACGATATGGCCCTGACCAGGACCATCATTTTCACGTCAACTGTCATGTTTGATATGGAAAAGATGGGCAGGGAAGAGATTATGATGCCGCACTGCCCGAGTGAGGATACAGCGCTGTGGTGGCAGCTGCTGCGGAACGGGTATACTGCTTACGGCCTGGATAAAAACCTTGCTGTGTACCGGCGGCCGGCAAAATCGCTGTCTTCCAATAAATTCGTGGCCCTGGAACGGATCTGGTATCTGTACCGTGAGCGGGAACATCTTTCCCTGATCCGCTCAGTATTCTGCTTTATCGGCTGGGCTTACCGGGCAACGGCACGCCGGCTGTAGCAGTTCAAACAGCTGTATTTGCGTGGGAAAAGCATTGTCAATCTGCTAAAATACTGTTCAGAGATTCCCATATGAAGAAGAAAAGTATATTTGCTTCAACACTGCTGATTACTCTGGCTGTATTCGTCACCAAGATTCTCGGTGTGTTGAAGAAGTCCCTGATCGCAGCCATCTGCGGCGCCAGTCTGGAGACTGATACATATTTCATTGCTACGAGTATCATGATGCTTCTGGGCTCGGTCTTTTTTTCGTCTGTGTCCATTTCGCTGCTTTCCATGTACACGCTGCGGCTGGTCAGTGAAGGGCGGGAATCCGCAAATAATCTGATGAATGCGGCCCTGCGGTTTTTCCTGCCGGCCTCCATGCTGATTGCGCTGGTGTTCGTGGCCGGGGCCCCGGTAGTTGCCTGGATCCTGGCCCCGTTCTACAGCGGTGATTCACTGCAGCTGCTGGCATCATATATCCGGCTGCTGGCCGTCATGTTTGTGTTCATCTGCTACTTCCTGCTGATGAATGTTGTGCTGGAGACTGACAAGCGATTCCTCCCCGGGAAGGGATACGGCTTCTTCCAGAATGTGCTGACCTGCGTTGCCGTGGTAAGCCTTTATCCGAAATTCGGAATTGTTTCCCTGATTTATGCCTTCCTGCTGGCCGGCTTCCTGCAGTGTGTGCAGATTACCTGGAGTGCCCGTCACCAGTTCCGCTTCCTGCTGTCTGTCAAGCCTGAGCATGGTGCGATCCGGCAGCTGCTGCTGCTTTCGCTGCCGCTGTTCATCGGCAATGCCATCTATGAAATCAACGATATTGTCGACAAGCAGATTGCCACCGGCCTCGGCGGCGGGGGTGTATCTTTCTTATCTTACGGGGCATCAATCAATGAGATGGTGACCACACTCATCATTTCGTCTGTCTCCACGGTCATGTTTTCCTACTATGCAACCTGGATCTCGAACAATGAGATACAGAAAGTAAAGAATAATTTTCTGAAATCAATTAATTACCTTGTGATCCTGATCCTCCCGTTCATGATCATGTGCTTTACCTGCGGTGACTGTATCGTAGACATCCTTTACGGCCGCGGCAACTTTGACAGTGCTGCCGGGATTGCCACAACCGGGGTGGTTTACGGCTATGCGGCCGGCTTTCTGTTCCAGGCAACGCGGGCAACCATCATCCGGGTGTATTACGCATTCCAGGATACCAGGATGCCGATGTACAACGGCATGGCTGCCGTCTGCATCAACATTGTCCTGAGCCTGCTGCTTTCGCGGCGGTTCGGTGTGTCCGGCATTGCGATAGCGACGAGCATATCCATGTTCATCGTTTCCTTACTGCTGCTGCCGGGGCTGAAAAAACACATCCCGGATCTGACACTGAAACCGATCGTTCCGGACTGTCTGAAGGGCATGGCAATCGCCGTGGCAACCGGGCTGGCCGGCTATGCAGTGAGGAGCGCTCTCTCATTTGGCTCTGTCGGTATCTTCCTGATCCTGGGCTGCCTGGTCGTTGTCATGTATACAGGGCTGGGCCTGCTGTTCAACATCTCCGCCGTTACCGAGTTGAAAAATATGCTGCAGAAAAGACTTGGTATGGGGAGCATCGCAGAATAGGTGATGTTGCCGGCAGCATTTTATACTATAATGATCCCTGTGTGGTCTCCGCTTGTCCTGACGCCGGTCTTTCCGGAAGTGCAGGCAAATCCGCATTATTATAATAAACAGCGTATACTGAGGCGGAAACAGAAGGTTACGTACCAGTGACTATGCAGTTAATTCGAAATCTGACGGAAAACATGAAGAGAAACGGGGCGGTCTGTGCCGGACTGCTTGTCTTTTCGTTTTTCCTGCATCTTTCCGGCATGCCGTCCCTGCTGCTGCAGCG
>JAEEHG010000020.1 GCA_016280695.1 Solobacterium sp.
TGAAATCCTTGCCAAGACCTTCATCGAGGGCACAACCACAGAGAACATCTACCTCGGCGGCGGCAACGTCTTCGAAGACACCAAAGAGAACAATGCCCTGGTTGACTTCATTGACAAGATCAGCCAGCAGTATGGTTACGGTTCTGTCGGCAAGGTCTTCCTGGGCGGCGGTTCCGATGCCCCGAACTTTGCCCGTTACGGCGCCATCACCATCTGCGCCTGCGGTGTCCTGGGTGAATGGAACCACACAGACCGTGAATATGCGATTGTTGAATCCATGTTCACAAGAGCCAAGATGTGGGGCGCTGTCGTCACACATCTGAACGAACACAAGCATTAATTCCAGATTTGGTTGATAAATAAAGGAGATAGAAAACTATGTCAACTGCTGCTGTACCGAAGAAGAAGGGGTTCAAGATTCCGCATCTGTTCTTCCTCATCCTCTTCATCCTCATCTTCATGAGTCTTATGACTTATGTCATTCCGCCGGGAGTATTCGAAGAAGGCGTCTTCACATATCTGCCTGAGAGAACTCCGGTCAATCCGTGGAAGGCAATGATGCTGATCCTGGACGGTATGAAGAATTCCGGCCAGATCGTCGGCCTGCTTCTGGCTGCCGGTGGTTATACCAGCGTTGTTCTTTCCACCAAGTCCATTGACAAGATGATCGACTTCGCGATCTACAAGCTGCAGGACAAGGGTATGTCCGTGCTCGTACCGGGCGTCTTCCTGCTCTACTGCTTCATCGGCTGCTTCGCCGGTGGTGACCAGATCATCGCGATGGTCCCGATCGGCCTCATGTTTGCCAAGAAGATGCGTCTTGACCCGGTCTGCGGTCTGGCTCTGGTCCTGTTTGCATATCATATCGGCGGTCTTTCTTCCCCGAACTATGCTATGCAGCCGCAGCTGCTGATGGACGTCCCGGTTTACTCCGGCTTCGGTCCGCGTGTTGTCTGCTTCATCATCATTTCCCTGCTGTCCCTGCCGCCGGTTCTCAGCTACTGCAAGAAGGTCGCTGCTGATCCGACAAAGTCCGTACTGCCGGTTGAAGACTGGGTTCCGGAACTGGATACAAAGGCTGATGCTGTTGAAGAAAAGACAGTCAGCACACAGGATATTCTTACAGTTATCATCTTCCTGCTCCAGCCGATTCTCGCCCTCACCCTGGTCACAGGCATGAAGCTTGGCAACGGCGCTCTGGTTGCTCTGCAGATCATCCTGGCCATTGTCATTGGTCTGATTCACAAGTACGACATGGACAAGACCGGTAAGACATTCGCCCAGGGTACAGCCATGATGGCCTTCGTCGGCTACATCATCGGCTGTGCTTCCGCCATGTCTCTGGTTATGAGCCAGGGCCAGATCATTGCCACAATCGTCAACTTCTTCTGCATCCCGCTGAAGAACCTCGGTTCCGGTCTGGCTTCCGTCGGTATCTCCATGGTCTGCACAATCGTCAACATGATCGTTCCGTCCGCTTCTGCCAAGGCTGCCATCCTCTGCCCGATTATCAAGCCGATGTGCGAAAACCTCGGTATCACTCTGCAGATGGGTGTTCAGGCGCTGGGTTACGGCGACAAGCTGACAAACATCATTTCCCCGGTTCTGGGTACAACTGTTGCGGCTCTTGGCCTTGCCAACATTCCGTATGACAAGTGGTTCAAGTGGGTCGCTCCGAAAATCGCTTACATCGCAGTAATCTGCTGGGCTTCCCTGTACGTTCTGTCGATGCTGGGCTTCGCGTGATTCTCTAAGCGGAAACAAGTCAAACAGTATTGGAAAAAGCATATTTCCTGGCTAAAACAGGAGATATGCTTTTTTTGGTTCTTCTTATATTTATAACAGTTTATGTATGACAGACACCATTTATATGCATAAAAACGTATTTTCTATTATGTTTTAATAGCAATGTATGCATGAATTGTATCGTGTATTACATATTATCTTAATCAAAATAAACAAAATGGTATTATCCCTGCAAAAGCACTGACGCGGAAAGAGAGGCACCGAATGGCAATTACAATATCTGAATTGATTTACTTTCTGAAAACTGCGGAGCTCCAGAATGTAACCAAAGCTGCGCAGGAACTGCATATTATGCAGCCGTCACTGAGCCGTTCCATTTCCGCCCTGGAAGATGACCTCGGTGTACAGTTGTTTGACCGTACCGGACGGAACGTTGTCCTGAACCGTTACGGGGAAATCGTGCAGAGCTACGCAGGCCGGATCATCAACCTGCTGGACACCATGCAGAATGAACTGAACAACGAGAAAGGCATCGGTGACAAGACAATCACTATTTCCTTCTCTTCTGCCTCCACGCATCTGGCGGTGCTGATCAGTGATTTCAATAAGACATTCCCGGATATTCATTTCGATATCCTGCAGCACAATCAGCGTGAACTGAACGCTTTTTCCCGGCAGACCGACCTGAACATTTTCTCCAGTTCAGTCCCCATCAGCAATGATCATACCGTCATCCTGCTGCAGGAAAACCTCCTGCTGGCTGTGCCGGAAAATGATCCGGCTGCTTCCCTGCAGGATGTACGGCTTTCCGATTTTTCCGACCATGGTTTCATTGCCATGCAGAAATGGAATGACCTGCGTACAATTACAGACTATTACTGCAAGATGGCCGACTTTGTCCCGCAGATCCTGCTGGAAAGCGACAGCCCGCATACCGTCCGTGAATTCATCAAGGCCGGTATCGGCGCTGCCTTCGTCCCGGAAATCACCTGGAGTGAAGTCAGCGGCGAAAACATCTCCCTGAAGCGGATCCAGTCCCCTTCCTGTGTCCGCTATATCTGCCTGTCATGGAATCCTACCGGTTATCTCTCAGCACACGCAGCCCGGTTCCGGGACTTCCTGATCAATCATTTCGAGGAATACGCCCGCCGCGGCAAGACGGTCAGATAATTCCTCATACAATTCCTCAAACGGGACCTAAGAGCCCGTTTTTCCATGCCTCCTGATACAAAAAACCGGTTCCGTACAGAACCGGCTTTTTGTTGTTTTCAGCGCTTATTTGAAGAACAGCAGCAGCATGCCTGCCGCAACCGCCGAACCGATGACACCGGCCACATTCGGGCCCATGGCGTGCATCAGCAGGAAGTTGGAAGGATTGTACTTCTGGCCTTCCTTCTGGACAACTCTGGCTGCCATCGGAACTGCCGAGACACCGGCCGCGCCGATCAGCGGGTTGGTCTTGCCGCCGTCCAGCTTGCTCATGAGCTTGCCCAGCATGATACCGCCGGCCGTACCCATGGAGAAGGCAACGACACCCAGGACGATGATCTTGATGGTCTCGGCCCGCAGGAACATTTCAGCCGAAGCCTTGGCACCAACGGTAACGCCCAGGAAGATCGAAACAATATACATCAGGGAATTCTGCAGGGCATCCACCAGATGCGGCACCCGGCCACTTTCCTTGATCAGGTTGCCCAGCATGAGCATGCCGATCAGCGGTGCGGCATCCGGCAGCAGCAGGATCGTGAAGATCGTTACCACAATCGGGAAGATGATCTTTTCGGTCGTGCTGACAGGACGCAGCTGTTCCATCTTGATCTTGCGCTCTTCTTCCGTTGTGAGCAGCTTCATGATCGGCGGCTGAATGACCGGGACCAGAGCCATGTAGGAATAGGCCGCAATGGCAATCGCGCCCAGCAGGTGCGGGGCCAGCTGGCTGGTCAGCAGCAGGGCCGTCGGGCCGTCAGCACCGCCGATAATACCGATGGAGGCCGCTTCCCGGCCAGTAAAGCCCAGGAAGATCGCACCGAAGAAGGTAACGAAGATACCCAGCTGGGCAGCCGCGCCCAGCAGCAGGCTCTTCGGGTTGGCAATCAGCGGTCCGAAGTCCGTACCGGCGCCGATGCACAGGAAGATGAGCGGCGGATAAATACCCAGATCAACACCCTGGTACAGGTAGTAGAGCAGGCCGCCGTGTTCATCCCCGATCGCATGCTTCATCAGACCGGCAAACGGGAAATTCACCAGCAGCATGCCAAAGGCAATCGGAATCAGCAGATACGGTTCGAAGCCTTTTTTGATAGCCAGATACAGGAACAGACAGGCCAGCAGGATCATGACCAGATGGCCCGGGATCATAATCCCGAACAGTTCTGTGTCCAGAGCGAAGATCTGAGAAAACCCTGTACTGTTCCAGAAATCGAGCAGTATATCAAGCATGAGGGCTCCTCCTATCGCAGGGATACGAGCAGGTCACCCGCAGCCACTGTCTGGCCCTTGCTGACGGAAACAGATGCCACAGTGCCATCGGACGGAGCGACGATTTCATTCTCCATCTTCATGGCTTCAATGACCACCAGGGTCTGGCCGGACTTGACGGCATCACCGGCCGCGACATTCACTGCCAGGATCGTCCCCTGCAGCGGGGCGGTCACATCACCGGCACCCGCCGGGGCAGCAGCCTTGGCCGGGGCAGCCGGAGCCGCAGCGACCGGGGCCGGCGCAGCCTGAACAACCGGAGCCGGCGCAGGAGCCGGGGCCGGACCGGCACCGGACTTGACGAATCGCGTCGGGGCCTGGCCCTGGTCATAGACCGGAGCCGGAACTCTCTCCATCGGTGCTTCAATATTGCCGGTAACGGTACCGAGTTCTTCAACTTCTACTTCGTGTGTCTTTCCATCGACAACAATGCGGAATTTCTTAATCATCTTTCTATCCTCTCTTTACTGCAGTGAATTTGTTCTTGAAATGCGGCTCCAGTCAGACTCACCGCTGACCGGGCGGATGCTGCGGACAACAAACTGGCTTGAGTTCTTGCCCAGATAGGCAGCGACGGCGGCGGTAATGGCCGCGGTGATTTCCCCGCTGTCCTGTACCGGTGCTTTGACCGGTTCCGGCTCCGGGGCAGCCGCTGCGGCAATTGCCTGTACCGGGGAAGGTGCCTTCTTCCGGTTCAGAATTTTCGCTGTCAGCGTAATCAGCCATGATATGGACAGAAGCACCAGGAAGACGATGCTGATCGAAAACAGGCACACCGTAACCGCCTGGGATAACGTTAACTGATCTCCAAACATGATGGCTCCTTACAGCGGAATGTTGCCGTGCTTCTTCAGCGGCTTGCTGACCCGCTTGCCCTGCAGTGATTCAAAGGCAGAGATCAGATACTTTCTGGATTCATGCGGCATGATGACATCATCCACATAACCGCGGGAAGCCGCGATATACGGATTCATCATGGTATCCTGATATTCCTTGATCCGGGCTTTTCTTTCAGCTGCCGGATCTTCGGCATTCTTGATGGCTCTGGAGAAGATAATGTTGGCTGCACCCTCGGCGCCCATGACGGCGATTTCCGTATCCGGCCAGGCGTAGACAAAGTCTGCCCCCAGATGCTTGGAGCACATGCCGATGTAGGCACCGCCGTAGGCCTTGCGGGTAATCAGCGTGACCTTCGGTACGGAAGCCTCACTGTAGGCAAACAGCATCTTGGCCCCGTGCCGGATAATGCCGCCATGTTCCTGGGCCGTGCCCGGCAGGAAGCCCGGGACATCTTCCAGGGTCAGCAGCGGGATATTGAAGGCATCACAGGTCCGGATGAAACGGCTGGCCTTGTCGCTGGAGTTGATGTCCAGAACACCTGCCATGGCCTTCGGCTGGGAAGCGATGACGCCGATGCTGCGGCCGTTGAGACGGATGTAGCCGGTGATGATGTTCGGCGCAAAGTATCTCTGGTATTCGAAGAACTCACCGTTGTCGGCGATCGAATGGATGATGTCGTACATGTCATATGCCTTGTTCGGATTCTCCGGGACAATCGTGTCGAGCATTTCATCTTCCCGGTTGAGGTCGTCCGTGCAGGCATACTGCGGCGCGGTTTCATTGTTGTTCTGCGGCAGGAAGGTCAGCAGCGCGCGGATTTCCTGCAGGCAGGAATCTTCATCGGCACAGGCGAAGTGGGCACAGCCGGAAATCCGGTTGTGCGCCATGGCGCCGCCGAGGGCCTCGGCAGTAACTTCCTCACCGGTAACGGCCTTGATGACCTGCGGGCCGGTAATGAACATTTCACCGGTACCCTGCACCATGAAGATGAAGTCGGTAATGGCCGGGGAATACACGGCACCGCCGGCACACGGACCCATGATGACGGAAATCTGCGGAATGACACCACTCGCCATCGTGTTGTTGTAGAAGATGCGGCCATAGCCGGCCAGGGCGTCAACACCTTCCTGAATCCGGGCCCCGCCGGAGTCATTGATGCTGATCATCGGGCAGCCGACCTTCATGGCTGCTTCCTGGGCAGCCGCGATCTTCTGCGCGTGCATTTCACCCAGCGAACCGCCGATGACGGTAAAGTCCTGGGCGGAAGCGTAGGCCATGCGGCCGTTGATCAGGCCATAGCCGGTCACAACGCCGTCTCCGGCTGCTTCTTTCTTTTCCATGCCGAAATTGACACAGCGGTGTTTTACAAACAGGCCGGTTTCGACAAAGGTATCCGGATCGAACAGTCTTTCAAGCCGTTCCCGGGCCGTATACTTGCCCTGGCTGTGCTGTCTGTCGATGGCCTTTTCGCCGCCGCCCAGACGCAGCTGTGCTTTCCGGTCCAGCATTTCCTGCTGCTTAACAGTAGTCATAGATTCTTCTCCTATTTCTTAAAGCTTGCCGGCACTTCATACAGTCCGCCGGAGATTTCTGCGAGTTCATCGAGGGTCTTGGCTGCCAGCAGGTCCCTGTTGGCCCGGGCCGGATCGATATCCAGATCTTCCGGATAGGCAACCTTACCGGCTTTTCTGAGTTCGGCGATCTCTTCCTTGGTGAGTTTGTCACCCAGCGGCGTGCCCTGGGCTACAGCCCCCATCAGGCGGCCTCTTTCCTCAGCGTCCGCAGCCATGTACAGGTAGGCAATGCCCTGTTCGGTGACCACGTGTGTGACATCTTCGCCGTACATCATGACCGGTACGGAGTCCATGCCGGCATCACGGCCGATCTTGACTGCGTCCAGTTCAGGCACGAAGGCCGGGCCGAACTTGGAAGAGCTCTTGACCATCTGCACGACCAGCTTGCGGCCGGAGATCATTGAGCCGTTGCCCGGAGCCATATCCTTCCAGGCCTGGGTGACGTGTCTTCTGCCGCCGGACATGTTGCCCATGTTCGGGGCGCCGCCGTAACCGGACAATCTGCCGTTGGTAACGGTGGAAGAGTTGCCGGCGTAGTCCATCTGCAGGGTGCCGCCGAGGAACAGGTCCATGCCGTACAGACCGGCGACCTGTGCCAGTGCGCGGTTGGAGCGGAGCGAGCCGTCCTTACCGGTGAAGAAGATGTCCGGTCTGGCCGCAGCGTATTTTTCCATGCCGACTTCACCGCCGAACGCGCAGACCTGCTTGACCCAGCCGTCTTCAATCGCCGGGATCAGCGTCGGATGCGGATTCAGCACCCAGTGTGTGCAGATCTTGCCCTTCAGACCCAATTCATTGCCGTAGGTCGGCAGCAGCAGTTCAATGGCACAGCCGTTGTAGCCGATGCCGTGGTTCAGGGACATGACCCCATGCTTGGCATAGATGCCCTTGATGACCATCATGCCCATCAGGATGTGTGCGTCCTGAATCTTGGCCGGATCCCTGGTGAACAGCGGTACCATCGGGTACGGCTGGTCAGCCTTGACGATATAGTCAATCCAGTCACCGGGGATATCCACCCGCGGCAGTTCTTCGGTTTCGACAATTTCATTAACCTGTACGATGACGATGCCGTTCTTGAAGGCAGCCGCCTCGGCAATGGTCGGGGTTTCTTCAGTATTGTGGCCGGTGAACAGGTTGCCGTGCCGGTCCGCCTTGTCCGCGGCCAGCAGCACCACATTCGGGGTCAGGTCAACATACAGACGGCCATACAGTTCCAGATAGGTATGGATCGCACCGATCCGCAGCTTGCCTTCTGACAGGTACTTCGCCAGCTGCAGGCTCTGCACACCCGCAAACGCGAAGTTCAGTTCCTCGGCAATACCCCTGGCGAACAGTTCCAGATGTTCATCCCGTGAGATTGACGGAATGATCATGTTCAGGTGATTGATTTTTTCCGGGCTGACCTTTGTCAGGGCACCGGCGAGGAAGGCAGCCTGCTTCTGGTTGCACCCTTCCAGGACAACCTTGTCATGCGGTCTTATGACCGCCTCAAGAAACGGGACAATGTCTTCGGTAGACACGATCTTCCCGTTTGTCAGAGAAGCTGCCGCATCCATTCTTTCCGCTTTGGAAAGCTTCTGTGTATTCCACTCCATGTGCTATTCTCCTTTTTTTACTTTTAAATAATAAATAGAGAATAGATAACGAATTATGCATGTTGCGGTGGTTGCCAATGCATAAACGGTTATGTATTTGCGGAACAAAAAAAGGCGCATTCCCGCAGCTGCGGGAATACACCTTCTGCTCAGTAATAAACCGTCGGATTAATGCCGTATTCCAGAAGATTTGCCGTTGAAATGATGTCAAATACAGGAACATCCAGATCTTCCCGGAGGGCCCGGGCATACGAAGGGAGATTGCTGCATTCCAGGATGACCGCTTTCAGGTCCGGGGTCTTTTCCTTCAGCTTCCGGCCGGCGTTCAGCACATCCTGTTCCATCCTGGCCACATCGATGTCATGACCGCCGTTGATGACAATCTCGGCAAAGTGGGCCTCGTCCTCCATGCCCTGGATGGACAGGCGGATATCGGGTGTCCAGCCGGAGTTCATGATGTGCTTCATGCTGAGCAGTTCGGAATGGCCGGTAATGATGCCGATGGCACCGCTGCGGCCGATCAGCTGCCAGACCAGGGGAATCTGCACCAGGGCCGAGCCGGCAAACAGGAGGTCAGCCTCCCTGCCGATTTCGTGCTGATACAGCGACATCATGCCGCAGTCCCCCAGCACGGTCCTGATCCCGTATTTCTTCAGATTCAGGCAGCCGTCAATGATCCTCTGCCGGATCTCGTCCGAACCCTGAATCAGGTCCGCGAATCCGCCCTGAATGACTTCATAACGGACCTGATAATCAAATGTTTCAGCATTGCCGGCATCGCCCGGAATCCGCGGCGTATCGGTCGAGAACACGAGAATCCCGACGTTCTGTCCGTAGAACGGACGGCCAGTTTCGATCTTCATGGAAACCGATTACTTGTTGTAATCCGGCTCTCTGCCGACCAGGGCGATGATGTCCTTCATGCCCTTGATCATGGCATCGATGTCTTCCTTGACATTGAACCACTGGCAGGAGATACGGAAACCGCCGACACTGTCAGTGAATCTCTGGGCAACGAAGATGTTCTTGGCATGCAGTTCACGCATGATCATGCGGTCGAATTCCGGATCCTTGTACAGGCGGGCGATGATGATGCCGGCCCGGCGTTCCGGATCGCGGTGTGTGATGCATGTGCCGCCGATCGCTTCGATCTGGTCCATGCAGTATTCACCCAGTTCCCAGACATGTTCCTGGATGTTCTCAATGCCGATTTCGTTGACCAGGCCGAGGGATTCACCCAGGGCGATGGCACCGGCATAGTTGGATGTACCGCCGATTTCATACTTGCGGGCTGTGTTCGGGAATGTCCAGTCATAGACAGCCTGGGCATCAACCTTCTCCCAGTAAGCGCCCCAGCCGCCTTCCGGAACAGTTGTGTTCAGGTAGCCGCCGTAGGACTGCTTGATCTTGTCCAGGGAACCCTTGTTGACATACAGGATACCTGTGCCGTACGGGCTGTTGGCCCACTTGTGGCCGCCGGCAGCCAGCAGGTCGATGTGGCACTGCTTGGTGTCGATCTTTGTGACACCCATCTGCTGGACCGCGTCAACAACGAACATGATGTTGTTGGCCTGGCACCAGTCACCGATTTCCTTCAGGTCGCTGGCCCAGCCGTTGCACCATTCAACCGTGGACATGACCAGGATCTTGGTTGTTTCATCCGCCAGCTTGGCGAAGTCAGAAGCGCGGAACCGGTT
This sequence comes from Solobacterium sp., assembly GCA_016280695.1. GTDB lineage: Bacteria > Bacillota_I > Bacilli_A > Erysipelotrichales > Erysipelotrichaceae > Bulleidia. The sequence continues at coordinate 9,934 of JAEEHG010000020.1, forward strand.
GTCTTCAGTCTTGCAGACGCGGATGTCAATGTTCTTTGTCTTCCGCATCAGGCACCACGGCAGGGCAACCTGGATGAATTCGAGGTTGGTTGTGATGATGCTGTCACCGTCATTGAGCTCGATACCGGCTGCGGCGATGTTCAGACCATGGGATGTGGATTCGATCAGCGCGATTTCTTCCGGATCGGCATTGAAGAGCTTCTGTGCTTCTTCGTACGCCTTGCCGCGCAGGCTGTCCATGGCGATATGATGTGCGGAGCTGTTTTCCTCGTCCTGTACACCGGTCATGTCAGCGAAAGCCTTGACGGCGTTGATGGCACGCTGCGGCGCGAAGCTGACACAGGCGGCATCCAGGAATGTCATGGTTTCGAGGACCGGGAATTCCCTGGCCCGCAGTTCTCTCCAGTTAATGTCTTTTGCACTCATTCTCTTTTCCTCCCTTTTTCCAATCAAGAAATGTGTACGTTTTACACGGTAAGCATAACCGCTCCTTGAAAAAGTATTTGTAAACCAGATGACAAACAGCGGAAAAAACCAAAAAAGATTTTTTTATTTGTAACGAATATTACAAAACTGTCTGATAATAAAATCGTATTTTATACATGACAGCGAAGTTCATTGCCGAAACATGCACGCGGAAAGGAACGGTACCATGAATAAACATCAGTCAACTTCTCCGTGGATTTCCGGTGATCTGGAATGCCTGCGGGCATTGACGGATAACCGGCTGCCGGCCGCATACAAAAAAGATGCCATTGTGTATTACCAGGATGACGCGGCAGAAAACATTTTCATTGTCAAATCCGGCCGGATACGGATTACTACCTATGCCGAAAACGGCTTGGAAAAACAGGTATTTATTGCAGAAAAAGGAGCGGTTTTCGGAGAATTGTCCGCCCTGGTGGACAGTGTCTACCGCTGCAGCGCCGTTGCCATTGTCGACGCGCAGATCTACCGGATCCCGATTGGTGAATTCATGCGGATTCTGGAATCTGACTGGAAAACCGCCGCCTACTTCATCCGCTCGCTGTGCCGCAAGGGTCTGACCTTTGAGCAGGAAATCCTGGATCTTTCCTTCATGCAGGCGACCCACCGGACCATCAAAACCCTGCTGAACCTGTGTGACCAGTACGGCACCCCCTGTATGGTGGATGGCCGGCCGGGCACCCGGATCAACATCCGGTTCTCCCATCAGGATGTCGCCAACCTGATCGGTTCCAACCGGGTAACCGTATCCAACATCTTCTCTGACCTGGCCAAAAACGACATCGTTACCAAGGACAGCGGACGCTACATCGTACTGAACCGGCAGAAAATGCTTGACCTGCTGGAACAGGAATCAGAACTATAGGAGGACAGTATATGAAATACGTGATCAAAACATTCGATGAACTGACAAAAGAAGAACTTTATGATATCGCCCGTCACCGCCAGACAGTCCTGATTATCGGCCAGGGAAACATCTTCCATGACCTCGACGGCCGGGATAATGAATGCATTCACCTGTCAGCTTACGATGATGACGGAATGATCGGCTATTCACGCATCATGCCCAGTTCCACCGGCCTGCACGGCGACAACGGTTCCTTCGGCCGTCTCTCTGTGCTGGAAGAAAAAAGAAAGCACGGTACGGGCAGCGAACTGGTCAGAAGATCCGTGGATTATCTGCAGAACACCCTGCATGAGCCGAAGATCATGATTTCCGCAATGTCCTATCTGGAGCACTTCTACAACCGCCTCGGCTTTGAACGCGTCGGCGATCTGTACTTCATTGAAGGCGTTGAACACATCAACATGATCTACACCGGCAAGCCGCACGAATAAACATACAGAAAAGGCTCTTCACTGAAGAGCCTTATTTAATCTGTTAATCTTCCGGGAAAGCCTTGATGCCGACTGTCTCAAGGATTTCATACCGATCCATCTGCAGGCTGCGCTTCATCTTCAGCGCCTCCTCAATCGGGATTGCCGTAATCGCGCCGTTCTGGATGCAGATGACGGTATTTTCTTTTTCTTCGGCAAAGGCCTTGACCGCGTAATAGCCCATCCGGGTTGCCGTTTCACGATCTCTGGCACTCGGCGAACCGCCGCGCTGGATATGGCCCAGTACGGTCACCCGGGGATCAATGCCGATTTCATCCCTGATGGCAGCCGCGATGTCATAAGCCTTGCCGGCTCCTTCCGCCACAACGATCATGAAATGTGTATTGCCGGCAATGCGTGAATCCCGGATCTTTTCAATGACGTCTTCTTCGATATTGAGCTTCTTCTCCGGCACCAGCACGGCGGTTGCCCCGACGGCTATGCCGACATACAGCGCCAGGAAGCCGGCATCCCGTCCCATAACCTCAATCACTGAGCAGCGCTCATGCGACTGCATGGTATCCCGCAGTTTATCGATGCAGTCAATGGCTGTATTGCAGGCGGTATCAAAGCCGATCGAGTAGTTCGTGCAGCCGATGTCGTTATCAATTGTTGCCGGCACCCCGACCACCGGGATACCCATGCGGGACAGCTCCAGCGCGCCGCGGAACGTACCGTCCCCGCCGATGGCCACGATTCCGTCAATGCCCAGCATCTTGCAGGTCGCAACAGCCTTTTTCCGGCCTTCCTTTGTTTTGAACTCCTCACTGCGGGCAGTGTAGAGAATGGTTCCGCCCCGGGTCAGGATATGGCTGACACTGCCTGGCTTGAGAACCTCAAAGTCCCCGGAAATCAGCCCGTGCCATCCCCGGCGGATACCGATGCATTCAATTCCCATGGACTGTGCGGTCCGGACAACTGCCCGGACGGCCGCGTTCATGCCCGGCGCGTCACCGCCGCTGGTCAGTACGCCGATCCGATCGATTTTCTTTTCCATATGTGCCGCCTTTCCAAATGCCCAAGGCACTTTACAACAAATAAATTATATAACTCCCGGAAGCGTTAAGAAAGAATCAAAAAGCAGGAATCGCGGACGATTCCTGCCTGTTTGGAATGCTTCTGTACCTGCTCTTACAGCATGCCGATGACGATGCCGGCCAGAACAACGGACAGAATCGTAACCACGGTGATGCCGCCGAGGACATACGGAACGGACAGTGTATCTTCGATGTAGGTCTTTTCATCCGGTGTTTCACCGACTGCTTCGGCAACTTCACGGCAGATGACAACATTGGACGGGAAGCCCAGGAACTGCTCAACACCGATACCCATGGCCAGATCCTTGTCACCGACAAGCTTCCAGACCGGCAGCACGTAGCTGATCAGGGCAATGCCGGCAACCGCGAAGGCAAACAGGACAACTGTCTGGAAAGCCATTGTGCCGAGGTCGGCAATGGAAACCTTGGCCAGGGACGGGATGATGCCGCCGAATACGGCAACCATCAGCAGACCATAGGCCTGGGAGCGCTGCAGCGGCTTCGGCGGGAAGAAACCGCCAAGACCGGAAATGGAACCGAGCAGCAGGCACCAGATCGAGTAGTTGATCGGGGTCAGGCCGCCGAGCACCCGGCCCAGCCATGCGGCCAGGGCAACAACAGCCATCTGTACATTGGCTGTATAGAAACCCGGGTGTGTTTCCCAGAAAGCCTTCTTGGCATTCGGATCGGCATTGCCGCTCTGCTTTGCCTTGAGTTCTGCCATATATCTGGCCGGATCCTTGCGGAATTCAACCATGAGCTTCTTGGCATACTTCAGGCCCATCGCGGAAGCGATCGGGGCCCCGACAAACTTCTGCACGGAGTAGATGACTGCACACAGGGCCGCAGCGGTTGTCAGACCTCTTTCCGCAGCCGCCTGGGTCATCAGTGTGGTAGCCATGGCGGCACCGTTGATAACCGGCATGCCGACGAGGACAGCGTCCTTGCCGACGATCGGAATGGCAACGAGCATGAGGATGCAGGAAGCCAGCATGCAGGCCGCAGCCATGGCAACGACCCGCCATTCCTTGACCATCTGCTTGATATTGATGGTGGAACCCATGTTGAACAGGACCATGCCGGTTGCCAGGCCGGCCATGGATGTCAGACCTGCCTGATCAATGATGTCACCCGGGAGAACGCCTGTCAGGAACAGCACCAGGAAGATGAGCATGACCATCATCATGCCGGAGAGTTTTCCCTTGGTAAAGAAACCGATGATGTCGCCAAAGCCAAAGATCAGCATGACAATGGCAAAGTAGAAATACATTGAACTGAACATAATTTTTCCCCTTTTTTTTATTTTTCAGTTAATCAGTTGGTTGATGCACAGTATGCATCTGAAGTCATTGTTATTCGCCGATACGGGCAGCGAATTCGTCGATGCGGACAACCGCATTGGCAAGCACTTCCGTCTGTTCAAAGAGACTGTCAACCAGGGCGTATTCATTTTCCGTATGATTAAACTGCCCCCGGACACCGACAGAACAGATGGCCGGTACACCTGCCATGGCAACATGAGAAGCATCTGAGCCGCCGCCGACACGGACTGCTTCACGGGCTGCGAAACCGAGCTCTTCAGCAATATCAGAAACAAACGCGGCCAGTTTCCGGTTATCGTCATTCGGTTCAAACGGCGGCATGTATTCTTCAAAGGAAACTTCAGCTGTGCAGCCGTCGATGAAACTGCTTGCCGCGATTTCTTCCATGGCAGCCATGATCCGATGCCGTTCACTCATCAGCGTAGTCCGGCCGTCGATCATCATGGTGCAGATCGGCGGAACACTGTTGAGCATTGTGCCGCCTTCAATCTTGGTGACAATCACAGTCGTTCCCTTGTCGATGTCGGTGAGTGCTTCAATCAGCGGGATCTTATGAGCCGCTTCGGAAACAGCACTTCTGCCGCGCAGGAAGTCACTGCCGGAATGGGCACCGACTCCATGGATAGTCATCTTTGTCATGACATCACCCCGGCGGCCGACTGTAATAGAAGGTTCCAGTGTGGCAGACTCCATGTTGAAATCGCAGAGGGCGCCAGGTGCGAGTTTTGCCATGATTTCACCTGCCCTGCTGCCGCTGTGACCCTTTTCTTCATCCCCCAGGAACATGATCCTGACCGGGCGTTCTGCCCAGCCCAGGTCATTCAGCATCCTGCAGATATGATATGTGATGGCTATGCCCCCTTTCATATCATGGCAGCCCAGGCCGCGGGCATGTCCCTGTTCATCAATACGGAAAGGATGATCACCTGGAAGAGGTACTGTATCATAATGACCGGAGAACAGAATCGGCTTGCCGGGACGGTCAGCACCCAGGGTGCCAAACAGCAAGGGACCGTTGGTCTCGCTGACTTCATGTTTTTCCACTTTGAAGCCGATGCCCTCAAACAATGTCATCAGTTTGTTGCAGCAGTTTTCCAGATCTTCTTTCTGATTGACCTTGCTGGGTATGTCCACAATGTCCCGCCAGGTTGCAAGGATTTCATTCTGATGCGTCTGGACGTAATCATGAATCTCTTTACATAAATCCATACAAACCTCCTTTTTTCAGATTTGGCAGTTACATTATTTTATGAATAATTTCGCAAAACTGTAATTTTTACTACATATAACAAAAAACACAAAAATCCTTTGTTTTTTCTCGAAGAACTGTTCATGGCTGCA
>JAEEHG010000176.1 GCA_016280695.1 Solobacterium sp.
ATCCGTTTTTATTTGTGTACACTTTTCGGGGCACACTCCACTGATCCGTTTTTTTTGTCCGTATTACTCAGCCAAATACCAATACCGTACGGATGAATCTGCCGAAGCAGTCGTCTCCTTCCGGAACTGCATAGCATTTTCTCCTTGTTATGGAGTTCAGTTTTTTCTAATGCTTTTGTAATTGATTATGCTAAATCGTTTTCCCTTGTAAAATGTAACTTGTTTCATTATTGGACATAGAAAAACGGAATATCCGGCCGGATATTCCGTTTTCTGTATTGTCTGAATCAGTTGCCGCCCGCCGGATGTTCCTTCAGGTAAGCCTTGATGGCATCCTTGACATCCGCTTTGCTCGGCTTGCACTGAGTTATATCTGCACTGCCATCGCAGAGTGCCTCAGCCATACCGGAGCAGCCCGGGAAGCCACAGCCGCCGCAGTTGTAGCCCGGCAGCATACCCAGGACTTCCTCGACCCGCTTGTCAACTTCAACGTGGAACTTGATGGACGCAAAGCCGAGAATCAGTCCGCATACCGCGCCGAGGGCCAGCATCAGGACAAGAGCCTTGATCATATTCATAATGATAGTTACCCCTTTCTCATTACATCATTTCTGACTGCACAGTCCTTGATACCGCAGGCTGCACAGTCCGGTTTCAGATTTTCACAGCCTTCCGGCACCGGTGTATTGTGATTGGCCACATACAGAGCAATGTATATGCCAAGCAGCACGCCGGCGATCAGAACTGCATACAGTGCCTTCATGTTTTATACCAGTCCGGCGAAGGCAGTGAAGGCGATGGCCATGATTGCCGCGACGATGAAGGCAATCGGGTTGCCGCGGAAGGATTCCGGGACATCATTGCCGTTCAGGCGTTCACGAATGGTCGCGAAGATCACCAGCATGAGCATGAAGCCCAGCGGCACGGCAACCGAGTTGACCATGGTTTCAATCAGTGAATAACCCTGAGTAATGTTATCCTGTGCAACGTAGAGAACCGCGCAGTTTGTTGTGATCAGCGGCAGGAAGATACCCAGGGACTTGTACAGGCCCGGGGAAGACTTCTTGACGAACATTTCAACAAACTGAACGAAGGACGCAATCAGCAGGATGAAGCAGATCAGTTCCATGTATTCGAGTCCCAGCGGAACCAGGGCATAGTAGTACAGGAACCAGGAGATGACCGAAGCACCGAAGATGACGAATGTGACCGCCAGACCCATGCCGACGGCAGAGTCCAGTTTGGTGGAAACACCCATGAACGGGCACATGCCGAGGAACTTCGACAGAATAACGTTATTGATCAGCAGCGCGCTGATAAAGATTGTAAAGAGATTCATGCTTTAACCTCCTCTGCCTTGGCGGCCGGTGCCGGTGCGGCTTTCGGCGCTTCTGCCTTTACGGCTTCGGCTTTCGCGGCAGCTGCCTTGGCAGCGGCTGCTTTCTTAGCCTCGGCGGCAGCCTTCGCAGCGGCAACTTTCCTTGCCTTCTCTGCTTCAGCAACCTTGCGGTCATTGGCATTCTTGTATGCCGCGACCAGGGCTGCCAGGATTGCGAAGGTCAGGAACGAACCGGTCTGGGTGGTAAAGACGCTGATTTCATAACCCGCCGGGATCAGCCGGAAAGCGAACACTTCCGTGCTGGTCAGCGGATTGGTGAAGGACAGCACGCCGGTGCCGAGGACCTGCCGGATAAAGGACATGGCCAGGACACTGAACGTATAGGACAGACCCATCATCAGACCGTCACGGGCTGATTCAAGCGGATTGTGGTTGCAGGCAAATGCTTCTGCCCGGCCCAGGATGATGCAGTTAACGACGATCAGGTCGATGAACGCGCCCAGGGAGGAGTACAGCGAAGGCATGTAAGCCTGCATGACCATGCCGACAATCGTAACCAGCGAAGCGATGATGACGATGTATACCGGGATATGGATCTCATCCGGGGTAATCGGCGCAATCAGTGATACGAGGATGTTGGACAGCACCAGGACGACGATAACCGCCATGCCCATGCCGATCGCATTTGTAATGGTTGTGGTAATGGCAAGAACCGAACAGATACCCAGATAAAGGCCGAATACCGGGTTGTTGTAGATCATTTCCTTAAAGAAACCCATTTTTGCTTCTTTGTTTTCAACAGCAGTCATGATTTCAACCCCCTTCCTTACTTACCGGCCTCAAACAGCGCACTGGCTGCAGCCATACCGTTCCGGATTGCCGAGGATGTCAGCGTTGCCCCGCTCAGCAGCGGCGCGTCATCATCAGCCGTCAGTTCCAGAATCTGATTGATATATTCAGGATCGAAGCAGCGGGAACCAAAACCGCTGGTTTCGTTCTGCTCAATCGGTGTGAATCCGGCAACCGTTCCATCATCATTGTAGGCAACCATGAAGGTGAAGCCGGAAGAATTGTATCCGGTAACTTTCAGGTTGTAGATCATGCCCTTGCCTTCAGCAACGTACACGCCTTTGACCAGGCCGGTATCATCCTGATAGTCCCTCACTTCCGAGAATTCAGCGCCCGGATAGAACTGTTCCAGATTTGCCTTGATTTTGGCCAGTCTCGCTTCTTCAATTTTGGGTGCTGTGATGGCGTTGACTCCGGAAAGAGTCAGGCCGCAGAAAGCACACAGGAGGCCGAGAAGCACGCCCTTGTAAGCCATGGAATCTTTATTCATACGTGTCGCCTCCTCAGTTTCCTGACGCATTGTCTGCGTACAGCACTTCCGGCACAGCAGCTGTCTCTGCTGTCACTGTTTCAGAAGCTTTTTCCACCGCGGCACCGGCCGGCAGCTTGCCTTCGGCAATGAAGCCGACACCAAGCGTTATGGCCAGCATGACCGCACAGGCAATCAGCACTGTCCGGACATTCTTGGCAGCATTCTTGATCTGGTTGCCGTCCATGAGTTTGTCAATGGCCGGGGTCAGCATGTTCATCAGCAGGATGGAATACAGAACGCCGTCAGCCATGTTGGAACGCAGACGGAAGATCAGCGTGAAGCACGCAGCGCCGACCGCGAAGATCACCCGGCCGGGAATTGTTACCGGTGAAGTTACCGGATCGGTCATCATGAAGACGCCGCCGAACACGACACCACCGGCCAGAACCTGGAACACGGCATACCAGACGCCTGCCCCATGCATCAGCCCGATCAGCAGGGAAACCACGAAGATCGTGCCGATATAGAAGACCGGAGCCTGCCAGTCGATATCCTTGCGGATGATCATGACAGCACCGCACAGCAGAATCAGAATCGCGCAGGTGCTGCCGATTGTGCTCGGATACTGGCCCAGCAGCATCTTGCCCAGACCGCCGTATCTTTCAACCATCGGGCCGAAGTTTTCCGCCGACAGCATCCAGCCGTAGGTTTTTATAGCCTGGGTCGGTGTAGCGCCGGTGGCGAAGTCAGCACTCTTGGCAGCTGCGAAGCTGTTCATCAGAATGGCTTCACCGAAAGCTGCCGGGTTGAAGATGTTCTGCCCGAAACCGCCGAAGACCAGCTTGCCGAAGATAATGGCAATCACGACGGAAACGACGATTGCGTAGTAGCTGTTGTCAATCGAGGAAATCAGCGTCAGGATCATGGCGGTTACCCACGGATAAGACGAGCAGATCCCCTTCACGACATCCTGCTTTGTTGCCTTGTAATAAACTGCTTCAGTGGCGCATCCGGCCAGAACGGCCAGAGCCATCATGATGACAACCCGCAGACCATAGCTGGCCCCGAATGCCATCGTATAGTAGATGACCGCAAACAGGGTGACCGCACACAGGCACAGCGTCAGTTCTTTCATGATGCCGCCCGTGCTCTGAGGACTTCTGTAATGCGGAGCCGGTTCAAAAGTAAGCTTCATTGTTTCATTTCCCCCTTACTTCTTCGCAAGCGCCAGATAGCGCTTGGCTCTGCGGATACCCTCTGTCACATCAATCTTAGACGGGCAGATATAGCTGCACAGGCCGCATTCGATGCAGGACAGCGTGTCCAGTTTCTTCAGTGTCTCAATGTCCTTGACCTTTTCCGCGTTGTTGATCCGGACCGGTTCCAGACCGGACGGGCACATTTCCGTGCACTTGCCGCAGCGCAGGCACTTGACGACATCGAGCGGTTCGTGTTTCAGAACAGTCAGACCGTTGTTGGCCGGGCCGATGACAAACGTATCGTTCGGAATGGCAGAGCCCATCATCGGGCCGCCGGCAATGATCATGCAGTCTTCGGAAGTGTAGCCGCCGCAGGCCTGCACGATATCATGGGCTGTTGTTCCGACCGGAACGTATACGTTGTGCGGATCCGCAACGCCGTCACCGGAAACCGTCACCAGCTTGTGGGTGACCGGCATGCCGTTGAGCAGTGCGTCAGCCAGGGCAATGGCTGTGGATGCATTGTTGATGATGCATCCGACTTCTGCCGGCAGGCGGTCATACCGCTTCTGTTCAAGCAGCCAGACGAGCGTTCTTTCCCAGCCGGCCGGATAAATGTCCGGGACGGTACGGATCTCAATCGGCGTGCCCTCAAACGTCTTCTTCAGTTCGGCAATCAGGTCCACCTTGTCTTCCTTGACAGCGACACAGCCGCGTTCCGCCTTGCTCAGCTTGAACATGGCCAGCACACCTGTCTTCAGAAGTTCAAGATTATCCATCATGCTGCGGTAGTCAGTGGTCAGATACGGTTCACATTCCACACCGTTGATGATGAATGACTTGATGCCTTCCGGTTTCAGATACTTGACGTACGTCGGGAAGCCGGCACCGCCAAGGCCGAGCATACCGGCATTCTTCACGAAGTCCAGCAGTTCTTCCCGGGTTGCCTTTTCGTAGTCGAAAGGTTCGAAAGGCTTTTCGACCGTCTTCTTATGGTCATTCTCAATACGCATGTGATCGACCATTTTCATAGCACTGTTCATCTTCTTCTCAATACCGGTGACGGTACCGGAAACCGGTGAGAACAGAGGCAGATAAAAATGATCATTTCTTTCCGCGATTTTAGTGCCGACTTTCACCTCGTCCCCGACATTGACCAGTGGTGTACAGGGAGCGGCCCCGTTGTTAAGCGGGATCCAGATGACATCGGGTTCTTCCAGCCTGAGGATTTCCTTGTGGTTGGTAAGATCCTTATGCCCTTCCAGATGATGATGCATCGGTCCGGTTAAAAATGACATACTGTTTACACCCTTCCTCTTAAAACGATTGAATTATATCATTAATCAGGGCCCTTTACTATAATTAGACGGGTGCAAACATGGTATTATCGTTACGAATGAAGAAAACATGTAAAGCAAAACTGATTCTTGCCCTGAGCCTGCTGGCCGGATGCGCCCCGGGTCCATCACCGGGCGGTGATCAACAGCCGGGCAGGTTTTCCGCTGTTACGGCCGAAGCGGGCTTTGATACGGTCGTCACCATGCA
>JAEEHG010000021.1 GCA_016280695.1 Solobacterium sp.
TGTGCCGGATTTCATGCGGCCTTACATACAGACTGCGGCCATGCGGCGGCTCAGTGATATTGATATGTACTGCGGGATGATTTACACGAATTTCCCGCTCTACCGTACCGCCGTGCCCTGTTCCCGGCTGCAGCACAGCATCGGCACTGCCCTGATTACCTGGCACTTTACAGCCCGCCGGGAAGCAGCCCTGGCAGCGCTTTTCCATGATATTGCAACGCCGGTATTCTCACATGCTGTGGACTTTGTCCATGAAGATTATTTGCAGCAGGAATATACTGAAAAGGACACGGCTGCCATTCTGCATCATGACGAGGAAATAGCAGCACTGCTGGCAAGGGACGGCATTGCCGTGGCGCAGGTTGAAGACTACCGGATGTATCCGGTGGCGGATAATCCGTCCCCGCAGCTGGCTGCAGACCGGCTGGAATACACGTTCGGCACAATGCGGTATCTTCTGCACGTCCCGCTTGATAAACTGAAAGATCTGTATGAGGCCCTGCATACCGGCGTCAATGAACAGAATGAACCGGAACTGGTGTTCACCGATGCCGGAAAGGCCCTTGAGTTTGGCCGTTACTCTCTTGTCTGCTCGAAGATCTATACCAGCGTGGAAGACCGCTATGGCATGGAACGGCTGGCCATCCTGCTGCGGCGGGCCCTGGCTGCCGGCATCCTGACCGAAGCTGATCTGATGCGCCGGGAAGAAGATGTCATCCGCACACTGAAAGCGTCCCCGCTGAATACGGAATGGGCGGCTTTCCGGCATCTTGGCAAGCTGCGCACTGCGGCTGTTCCTGGTGCAGAAGGCGAGTGGCTGCGGATTGACGCAAAAAAACGGTGGATCAACCCGTTATGTCCGGATGCGCGTCTTCTTGACAAATCCCCGGAATACAGACAGGCAGTACAGGAATACCTGAATGAATCATTCAGCGAATATATCAGCACGATCTGAAAGAAGGTAAATATATGACACAGGAGAAAGTGGTAGTGGTGGCCAGCACCAACCAGGGGAAAATCGATGAATTCCGCCAGATGCTGGAACCGGAGGGTTATACGGTAAAGAGCCTGAAAGATCTTCCGCATCCGATCGACATCGACGAAACCGGTAAAACATTTGAGGAAAATGCGGTTTTGAAAGCCATGAGCGTAACCAGGGTATTCGGTATTCCGGCCATCGCGGATGATTCGGGACTTGAAATTGATGCATTCGGCAAAGCACCGGGGGTTTACAGTGCACGCTATCTCGGCCATGATACGCCGTATGAAACAAAAAACAGGATTATCCTGGAACGCATGCAGGGAGTTACAAAGAGAACCTGCCGGTATGTATGTGCCATTGCCTGGACCATGCCCGGGGAAGAACCGGCCGTGTTTGCGGATACCGTGGAATGCGTGATCGCGCAGGAACCGGCCGGGAAAAATGGCTTTGGCTATGACCCGATCGTTTACTACGAACCGCTGCACAAAACCATGGCAGAACTCCTGCCGGAAGAAAAAAATGCCATCTCGCACCGAGGCAAGGCATTAAGGAAACTGGAGGCATGGCTGCATGAAACGGGCCGGAATATGTAGTGCGGCCGGCATGTTCCTGATCAGTCTCTGCGTACTGCTGTCCATCATTGATTTCTGCAGTTTCGACCGGTCTTTCTATCGGAAGGAATATGCCAAGGACAGCACGGCAGAGCGCATCGGGATGTCGGAGAACGATCTGTACAACGCAACGGATGTCCTGCTGGATTATCTGCAGCTCGAACGGGATGATATCCGGGTCACGGCCACCGTCAACGGCTATGTCCGGGAAGTATATGACAAGCGGGAAACCATGCATATGGTTGATGTGCGCAATCTCTATCAGAATGCCCTGAAAGCCCGCAATATTGCCCTGATTTTCGGTACAGTCCTGCTGGCTGCGGCCTGGCTGATGATCCACAGTGATCACCGCACCATGCTGAAAAAAGGGCTGCGCAACGGTGTTTCGCTGCTGGGTGTGCTGATCCTGATGATCGTGATATGGTGCCTGGCAGATTTCAACGGGTTCTGGCTGTTTTTCCATGAAATCTTTTTTGATAACGACCTGTACCTGCTGGATCCGAATGTGTCCATCATGATCAATATGTTCCCGTCGGTGTTCTTCTTTGACCTGGTGCTGCGGATCATTGCGCTGTTCACCGGTTTCCTGGTGCTGCTGACGCTGCTGATCTATAAACTGCCGGGCCGGAAACACTATGCTTAACGTTGTGCTTTACGAACCGGAAATCCCGCAGAACACCGGCAATATCATGCGGACCTGCATGGCCATGAACTGCCGGCTGCATCTGATCGAACCGCTGGGCTTCTACATGGACGAGAAACACCTGCGCCGGGCCGGCATGGATTACCGGGATGAACTGGAATGGCATGTCTGGCCCGATTGGGAAACATTCTGCCGTGAGAACCGGGGGACATATTATTATGTTACCCGCTACGGGCATAAGGATCCTTCCGCCTTCGACTATACGGAGGCAGAAGGGGATATCTATCTGATCTTCGGACGGGAAAGCACGGGGATTCCCAGGGCCATCCTGCAGGCCCATGAAGCTTATTGCATGCGGATCCCGATGGTGCCGCAGGCCCGCAGCCTGAACCTGGCCAACTGTGTGGCGATCTGCGTCTATGTGGTTCAGCAGCAGGCCGGATTCGCCGGCCTTTCCGCCGAAGAAGTCATCAAGGGGGCAGACTATCTTTCCCGTCATGACGTGACATGATTGCTGTTCAAGATTAAACTGATAAATGAGGAGGATTGCCATGCTGGAATCCATGAGTGATTATCTCTCCGTCGGGGTTGTTGTATTCTTTGTCCTGGCCGGACTGTATCTGATTTTCCGGATTCATGACAAAAACCATCAGCAGACCATGAAGAACCTGGAAGAGAGTTATTACCGCTATTACGACAACGTGGATGATGAACCGGATGATGACTCCGGCAGCGCCCTGTATTATGAAGAATGAACCTTTCAGCCTGCAGGATGTCCTGCTGCTGAAGGAGGAAGACCGGCACACGCGCTGCCTTCTGCGCGGCGGTGAGACAATCATGCTGGCGGGGCGGCCGGAAGCCGTGCTGAACCGGTTCTGCCTGCGGGCTGGGTCCTCCCTGAGCGGCCGGATTGAATCATTCTGCGAGCTCCTGCATGTCCGGCAGAAAGCCGCGGTGCTGATCAGTGAGAAGAGCGGCCATATGTATTTCCCGCTGACCGGCATGAAACAGCCCGGCTGCACCTGGGTCAGCCATAACGACCTGTTCCGTTACCGGGCCGTGGGTCCCGACCGCAGCCTGCTGATCTTCGCCGACGGCACCAGGCAGGAAGTTGACTGCAATATCCGGGTGATCCGCAAGCAGGCCGCCCGCTGCGAAGCATATCTTGACCTGCTGCAGGCCGAAGGACTGTATGACGCCGATGCCGGACGCATCATGGAACTGCTGCAGAAAAAACAGTGATCCGCAGGGAAAATGAATTGACCTCGCTGCGCGATACTCTTTAAAATGATAAATGGTAATGAACGGAGGTGGTCGTATGAGTAGTGACGGTGTGAGTTTGTGCTGCATGTTTTTATCGTTGTCTGATCATATGATCTGCCGAAGGAGGAATTGCCATGAACGAAGAAAAGGATCATAAGGATCTTGAAGAATTCCGGGATCTGTTAAGAAACAAACGCTACTCTGATCTGCGGGAAAAAGCCGCGGAAATGAATGAGCCTGACGTCGCTGCCGTGCTGGAAATGATGGAAGACGAGGATATGCTCAAGATGTTCCGGCTTTTCCCGAAGGGCCTGGCCGCGGATGTTTTTTCTCTGCTTGAACAGGACAGCCAGCAGTACATTATTACCTCACTGTCCGATAAGGAAGCTGGCAGTATCATCGATAACCTGTACGCGGATGATGCGGCTGACCTGCTTGAGGAAATGCCGGCCAATGTTGTCAAGAGACTGCTGGCCAATGCCAATCCTGAAACCCGCAAGGACATCAATCACCTGCTGCGCTATCCGGAAGAATCAGCCGGTTCGATCATGACGACCGAATTCATGGACCTGAAAGAGGACATGACGGCCGCCCAGGCATTTGCCAGAATCCGCCAGAAAGGCGTTGATTCAGAGACGGTCAACGTCCTGTATGTTCTCAGCTCCAAGCGGGTGCTGCTTGGTACTGTCGGCCTGCGCCATCTGATCATGATGCCGGAAGATGCCCGGGTCGGTGACTTCATGCATGAGGAGGTTGTCTCCTGTACGACCTCGGAAGACCAGGAAACCGTAGCCCAGATCTTCAAGAAGTACGACTTTACAGCACTGCCCGTCGTTGATAATGAAAACCGCATGGTCGGCATCATCACAGTCGACGATGTCATCGATATCATGGAAGAAGAGGCAACCGAAGATATTGAAAAGATGGCTGCTATTACGCCGTCTGAGAAGCCGTACCTGAAAACCGGCATCCTTGACACTGTAAAAGCCCGGCTGCCCTGGCTGCTACTGCTGATGGTTTCCGCCACATTTACCGGCCAGATCATCTCTTCATTTGAAAGCGCCCTGGCGGCGGTTACGATCCTGACCGCATACATACCGATGCTGATGGATACCGGCGGCAATGCCGGATCGCAGGCCAGTGTCACGATTATCCGCGGTATTTCGCTGGATGAGATTTCCATTCATAACCTGAAAGCTGTCATCTGGAAGGAAATGCGGGTGGCTCTGGCCATCGGCGTTACCCTGGCAGCGTGCAACTTTGCCAAACTGATGCTGATAGACAGGGGCCTGTTCCATAACCCGATCACGGTTTATGTTGCCCTGGTCATCTGCCTGACCCTGGTAGTGACGGTGTTTGCGGCCAAACTGGTCGGCTGTACGCTGCCGATCATTGCCAAGCAGCTCGGATTTGACCCGGCTGTCATGGCTTCCCCGTTTATCACGACTATCGTTGACGCAATTTCGCTTCTGATTTATTTCCGGTTTGCAACAATTCTTCTTGGGTTATAGAATATGTACAAACAGTAAAAAGAAGGTGACCGTTTTGATCGTTGTTTATACATCGCCGGGCTGCTCCGGCTGCCGTAAAGTCAAGCAGTGGCTGAAAGACCGCAATATTCCGTTTGTGGAGAAGAATATTTTCAAGGTGCTTCTGAATGATACGGAAATCAAGCATCTGCTCATGCGCAGTGAAAACGGTACGGATGATATCGTATCGAAACGGTCTAAGATCATCCAGGAAAACAAAATCGATATTGATGAGATGTCAACGGATGAACTGATCGGCTTCATCAA
>JAEEHG010000177.1 GCA_016280695.1 Solobacterium sp.
CAGATTGCCATGGAGGCCGGCGGAGAGACCTTCAAGGTGAAGGCCCGCCGTCATGACAAGACATTCCCGCTCAACAGCGACGGCATCAACCGGGCGGTGGCAGCGGAGATTCTCAAGAACACCGAACATAAAGTCGATGTCCACAATCCGGATTTCCTGATTCAGATTGAAGTCCATGCGGACAGGACATATCTGACCTCCGAGAAGATCCCGGGGGCCGGCGGCTATCCGACCGGGATCAACGGCAAGTGTCTGGTTATGCTGTCAGGCGGCATTGATTCGCCGGTGGCCGCAGCCCAGATCATGAAGCGCGGCATTGAGGTGGAAGCAGTGCACTTTGCCTCCCCGCCGTATACCTCGGATAATGCCCGGCAGAAAGTCCTGGACCTGGCCCGGATGCTGAGCATTTACCAGGGCAGGATGAAGGTGCATGTCGTCAACTTCACGGACCTGCAGCTGGCTATCTACAAGCATGCCGGAGATCCTTATGCAGTCACGCTGATGCGCCGCATGATGTTCCGGATCGCCGAACAGATTGCCCGTGAGCGGGGCTGCCTGGTGATCGGAACCGGCGAAAGCGTCGGGCAGGTTGCCTCCCAGACACTCGAAAGCATTGCCTGCATCAACGCGGTTGTCAGCACCCCGATTCTGCGGCCGCTGGTCTGCATGGACAAGGTGGCGATCATCAACATGGCGAGACACCTGGGCACGTATGAGACATCCATCCTGCCGTTTGAAGACTGCTGTACGATCTTTGATCCGAAGAACCCGGTTACCAAGCCGACCGCAGAGAAGGCAGAGAAGCTGGAAGAACGGTTTGATTATCAGGCTATGATTGAGGCCTGCGTCAGAGAGCGTGAAACCATCACGGTTTCCTGCGAAGAAGAAAAACAGGAAGATTTCCTGTAAGGGAGAAAGATATGGGACTGTTTTCAAAATCACACAATAACGGTGTTGCCGAGCAGTTTGAGCAGATCTTCAAGGCCGGCGAGAAAATGACCGAGCAGGAATTCCTGGATCATCTGAATGTGATTGTCCGGGCTGTGGAAATTGACCGGACCTACACAACCAACCAGAAGCTGAAGATCTATGAACTGCTGTCACAGATCAGCAACTGCTCCGCCGCTGACCGGCACAAATACGCGAAAAAACTGGTCAAGGCACTGCGCTGAACCAGAAAAAAATCATCCTGCGGGATGATTTTTTATTGGCCTGTCTCCGTCAGTACCTTGTGCTCAAGCCGGTAAAGAACGACTTCCGCGTTGCTGAGGAAACGCACATCCCGGGCAGTCGTACCGGTGCCGGAGGAAACATCCAGCGTGAAGGTACCGCTGACGGTATATTTACCCCGGAAATAGACATCTGTCATGGCCGGCTTGTACAGTGAATTGAAGAACCAGTAAACCTGCCCGCCCAGGCTGTGCCCGGCCAGGAAATACTTGGTGATGTCAGCCGGTACCCGGGCGGCGGTATCCGGTGTATGACAGACCGTTATGGCATAGGCGGTGCGGGGCACGTTGGCATAGGCGGCGGATATATCCTGATACACATTGATCCCGTTGCCGATGCCCACCAGCGCGACGGATTCCGAACCGGTATTGCGCAGTTTGACACTGGCATTGGTCAGGATTTCAAAATCAGCTGCGTACAGGATTTCCGCCGTTGCGGTGGTTTTCTGCTGACTGGTGCAGTCGTTGTCCCCGTATACCGCAAACTTGCCCAGCGGGGCATTGATGGCCGCAAGGTTCTCCGTCAGGGCCTGGCGGGCGGGAGCACTGATCGTTTTAACCGACTGATCGGTCAGGTCACCGCCGAACACAACCACGTCCGGCGCCAGTCCGTTGATCGTATCCACCAGCTTCCGCAGCCGGGCTTCATCCATGAACGGACCGTAGTCCAGATCGGTAAAGAACAGGATGCTGACATCATCCAGCTGGCCCGGAATATAAATGGAAGAAAGGGTCTCATAACGGATATTGAAACGGGAGGGGGCAGAATAAAAAGCGTCCCAGGCCATGACCCCGGCTGACAGCAGCAGCACTCCCAGTACAATCAGTATTTTTTTCCAGATCTTCATACAATTTCCATCAGGTTCTGTATAATGATAGCATAACAGGGTGATGATCACCCGGAGATTTAAAAACGATGCTGGCAAACACATTTCTGATTTCGTTTTCGACACTGATGATTGACGGCCGTCCGGCTCCCGGCTCCCGGGAGTTTTTCGCAGCCCTGGTGCGCGAGAGGATCCCGTTTGCCATTCTGACCAACCAGTCCCAGAGAACGCTGCAGGAACTGACGGATTATCTGGAAGGCCACGGGTTCCGCGGGATTATGCCGTCCATGTTCTATACAACGGTCATGGCTGCTGCCGATGAGATCCTGCAGATGTATCCGAA
Source organism: Solobacterium sp. (assembly GCA_016280695.1). Taxonomy (GTDB): domain Bacteria; phylum Bacillota_I; class Bacilli_A; order Erysipelotrichales; family Erysipelotrichaceae; genus Bulleidia. The sequence continues at coordinate 2,400 of JAEEHG010000177.1, forward strand.
GAAACGCATGGCCGGCTATCTGGGCGGGCGCGGCATGCGGGAGATCCTGCGGCTGGCCGGTTTTTCCGTTGATCTGGACCGGGCAGACTGGCTGTTTGTAGGCCTGAGCCCGGAGATTTCCGATATGGAATACAGTTATGCGCTGCGGCTGGTCGAGCAGGGGGCAGTGATTGTGGAAACCGATGCCCGGCGGCTGGTGCGCAGAAAAAAGGAACCTTACCCGGGGGCAGGTTCCATTGTCCGTATGCTGGAATACGCATCATCCACGCAGGCCATGCATGCCGACATGCCGGATACCATGCTGATCCGTCATGCCATGCAGTATCTCAATGCGCTGAGCGAGCAGACTGTTCTGATAACCTCAGACCTGGACCGCGAGGTCCGCAGCGCCAATGCCTTCGGGATCCGCTCGATCTTTGTGACAGCCGGCATGGACGATTCCTTCGATATGATGGAACATGACGTCCATCCGACCTATGTGATTGAGACCTTAGAGGGCCTGCTGCGCCGCTGATTCACATTCCTTCAGATAACGGCGCATAATTTCCTTATGCATTTCATCGGTGATCATGCGTTCAGGATGCCACTGGACCGCGGTCACCAGTTTATTTTCAAAGGCTTCTGTGACGCCGTCCGGGGATACACCGGTGACGGTAAAGCAGTCGGCAACTTTGTCCACCGCCTGATGATGGAATGAATTGACGCCGTGCTCATCGCCGAAAATGGCATGCATGCGGGAACCCGGCACAAAGCGCGCTGTATGGGCCGGCTGGGAACGATCCATGACCGGCGGATCCAGTTTGAACTGGTGGTGTACATTGAAGCCTCTGCCGGCACTCGGAATATCCTGGACCATGTCGCCGCCTTCGGCAACATTGATAATCTGCATGCCGCGGCAGATGCCCAGCACCGGCTTGTTCAGTGAGATGAAAGCCCGGTACAGGTAGATGTCGGTCATATCGATGCCGATTTCCGGCACGGCGCTGGCAGTATTTTCCTGACCGTACAGAGAAGGCTCAATATCTTCACCGCCGGTGATAAGCAGGCCGTCAAGGCCTTCCGCGGCTGCCATGGCCTCTTCTTCGTCAAGAATCGGCAGCATCACCGGCAGGCCGCCGGCCATCTGCACATATTTAAAGTAAGAACTGAAATCGTAGTAGGAATGCAGACCGTATACTTCACCGGATCTGCAGGTGACGCCTATCATCATTTTTCTCATAGTATCAACTCCCTGCGACTATTCTAACATCTTCGGCACGACGGGGAAACCTAAATGTCATAACTATGCTAGAATAGGATACTGGTGAGACGATGCAGCAGTATTTCGCAGACAAGCCGCTGGTCAGCGGCGGAACATATGAATTAACGCCTGAACAGGCCCATCATGCCGGCACGGTCCTGCGCATGGACGGGGAGACAATCCGCCTTGTCCATGACGGGCAGGGCTATTTTGCCGTTGTCCGCAGAGAGGGCAAAAAGATGATCGCAGAAATCACAGGAATTGATCCTGTACCTAAGGAACTCCCGCTGGATATCACCCTGGCTATGGCCCTGATCCGCCGGGAGAAACTGGAACTGGTGCTGCAGAAAGCGGCGGAACTCGGGGTCAGCCGGATCATCCTGTTTGAATCCTCCCGCTGTGTCGTGCATGCCCGCAATGAGCGGATTGACCGGCAGCTGGAACGCTGGCACAGCATCCTGCAGGAAGC
>JAEEHG010000178.1 GCA_016280695.1 Solobacterium sp.
ACTTTCATCTGTACAACTATGACACAAACCATGTCATTCTCGGGATGAATGAAGAATATATATCAGACGAAGAATACAGTCAGATCTGGCTGGTAGGGGATTCCAATTATCTCAACCTGGCCAGGGAAGGGGGATATCCTGCTGACCGGGTGATCGGGAGATTTGCGTTATCGCCGAATTCCGCGGACCTGCCGGTCACGTACAACAATGAGCAGACGGACAAGACCCTGCTGGAACTGCTGGCTGACCTGCAGCCCAAGTGCATCCTGATGGATATCGGGCTGACCCAGAGCGGGGCAGGCAACCCTATCCAGCTGAAAAACCAGTATCGGCAGCTCATCCGGGAGATCCGGGAGGTCACGCCTGATACAATCATCTATGTATCATCCCTGTTTCCCGTGAGTGCCGCGGAAAACGAAGTACACGTGTCACAGGCACAGGTCAACAAGACGAACTACTACCTGCTGAAACTGTGTGAGGAAGAGGGATTGTCCATGTTTGACGTGCCGAGTTATCTGTATGGGGAAGATGGCTGCGCGGACATGGAGTTTTTCCGGGAAGACGGTTATCATCTGGCCGGCATGTATTACGGCCTGTTCACGGATCATATCCGCTCATATCTGAAAGTAGAGGGAGTCAAATGAAAAAGCTGGTAATGGCAGCCGGCATCTGCCTGTTATTGGCCGGATGCGGCGCAAAGCCTGAAAAAACTGCCCCGGCAGGTAAAACATTTCAGGACTATGAAGCAATCCTGACGCCGTTCCTGGATGAAAAATGCAGCACTCTGGACAAAGACCAGGTGGCAAAAATGCTGGATGTGGATCCGGAAACTGTTGTCAACGCGGCTGGTTACTTCGAAGATGAACATACCGAAAGACGGATCCTGATTATCGAGGCGGACAGTGAAGACCATGCCATTGAAGCGGAGGAAAAGATGAATGATTATCTTTCCACCCTGGTCAATTCAGCAGCCATGTACCGGCCGGAGGAACTGGAAACGATTGCCGGCGGTTATGTCGGAAACAACGGGACTTATGCTTTCCTGATCATCTGCGAGGACACCCAGGAAGCGAAAAAAGCCCTGCTTGAGTAGTCTTTGGCCGACTGTACCATGAACACTTATGACAGAATACCTTCCCGGGAAGAAGCGGAAAGTATCCTGGCGGCTGCGCTGGAGAAAAACCCGGGGAAATGGGGTGCCCATTCCCGCAACGCTGCCGTCAGTGCGGAAGCGATCGGCAGGGCTGCCGGTCTGGATCCTGACCGGTGTTATGTATCCGGGCTGCTGCACGATATCGGCCGCTTCAAGGGCCAGGTCCAGCTGGCCCACATATACCATGGCTGGAAATACATGGAAGAATGCGGTTACCCGCTGATCGGCCGGGTCTGCCTGACACATTCGTTTGCGATGCAGAAACTCACTGCCTACGGCGGGGCATTTGACCTGACAGAGGGGCAGGTCGAAGAAATGCGGGCCGAACTGGAAAGCATTGTCTATGATGATTATGACCGGCTGATCCAGCTGTGCGACAACATCAGCGGGGCTTCCGGCATTATGCGCATGGAAGACCGGATTGCCGATATCGCGTCCCGCTATCATCACTATCCGGAGGAAAAGCGGAACCGGACACTTGCCCTGGTTGATTATTTCAATAAAAAAACAGGAAGCGACATCTATCTGCTTTCCTGCGGCGGGAACACGGTGGATCATTATTGAATCTATGACATGCACCGCCGGTTAAATCTATAACATAAAAAGAGGCTGCCGCAGCCTCTTTTGTGTTATACGGAGAAGAGCCTGTCAGAACAGGAATGATACCAGAATACCGAACAGGGCCCCGCCAAGGTGGGCCTGCCAGGCTACACCGGGCATGAAGTTGATGATGATATTGGCAATGTTGTTCTGCAGGATGCTCGCCCAGGAAACCGAGGCATAGGATGTCAGCAGCATGAAGTAAAAGAACATCACGGCATACAGGCCGCCGGAAAGCCCGAGCGATGACCTGACCTTGAACAGATAACAGAACAGATTGCCGGCCAGCACCCCGCCGTACAGCAGAAGCAGGAATTTTGCCGGTCCCAGCATGCGTTCCATCCACGGCCCGAGATTGTACAGAGAATAGAGATTCATCATGATATGCCAAGGGCCGCCGTGCAGAAAGCCGCCGGTCAGCAGCCGGTAATACTGCCCCTGCTGAATCATATAAGTATTGCACAGGTACTTGCCGGTAAAGGAAGGATCTGAATTCTGCCGGAAATAGACAACGGCACAGATCAGGATGGTCGCGAACGTCACCGGACAGCCGGAAACCAGATTCATCAGATTCATGCGGAGACCTCCTTTATGACTACAGATTATATTCTTTGCCTGCAAAATTGTCATTATCTGTGCGGTTGTCTTTTCCGAATCTCTTATATAAACTACTTCTTCCCGTTAAAGTGTAGAAACAGGGATTGTTTCTTACAACAATAGATATAAAAGGTTTTTTTGCAAAACAATCACAGTATGTACTGTATCTGTAAAAATACTTTTCTTTTTCTGCCTTTTTGGGCCACGGATGTTACGGAGCGTTGCTGAAGCGTATCTCTTTTTTGCGCTATATTTGGGTTGATGAAATGACATGTTGTTCATCTGGAAAAGAGGGTTTATGAAAAAGAAAAGATGTATTCTTAACTTGTTTGTTATTATCCCATTTCTAATCGCTCTTGTAACGCCGGTATTTGCAGAAAATGCAGATACCCCTGCAGATCCAATTGACCCTGATCCATATGCAGTCAGAAGTATTGCGGGCTCTACAACAGTAAAACTGGCTCATCAAAAGTCTGATGGAAATGCAGAATTTGTATATGTTACCGTTTATGTTAATGGCACCGGTACATTTAACAATAACGGGACACTTGTCAGTGGAACCGTAACCAGTGTGTACACATCAAATCCATCGGCGATGACAGTAACAAGTTACTCAACAGGTTATATATCAGGTGGTATACGTGTCACATGCAATCTTTCTTGTCCGTCAGGTTACATGCTCCCATATTATTCAACAATTGTTGATGCTTATTAATGATTGACGTTTATAAAACAGGAACACTGATAAAAAACTCCAGGCAAAAACTTCATCTTTCCCAACAGGAACTGGCTGATAAACTGCATATATCAAGGGCTACGGTTTCAAAATGGGAAACGGGCAAGGGAATGCCGGATATCAGTTTGCTTTTGCCGCTGGCAGACTGTCTGAACCTCAGTATTGCTGAACTGCTGAAAGGAGAAACTGTTGACCAAACACCGGAGATGAAGGAATCGTTTCAGCTGCTTGCTCATGCGGCAAAAGAACAGGAACGCCATCACCTGGCAAAACGGACTGTACATACAATCCTGATCATAATCCTGTTGTTCGGCGGGATTCTCTTCGCTGGATATAATCATATAAATGTAATGAAAAGAGAGATTGTTCCGATCAGTTATTACGGTGAAGAAGAAATCCCGGCAGAAGAGGAGAAGCCGGTCCCCAATATTATCTGCCAGAAGATCGGAGATATTATTGTTCTGGATATGAACAGCCCGGCAGATTCGTTTTACTGCCAGATAAACAACTATGTGAACAAAGATGGAGACTGCGACATATTTTTCTGGGGTTTTACATGGCGGTGGGCAGAGTTCAGCAGACAAGCAATGATGACACATTCATTCAATCTGTCCACATCCCTTCGGGAGACACAGAAAATACGGCACGTATACTACTATGTCGGCTCTTTATCCAGGGATGATCTGCTGCGGATCAATCCGGCTAAAGATGATTTGACAGAGCTGTACGATCATTCTGTTCTTCTTTACGAAAGAAGAAATGAATCCAATTAAAGCAGGGAACAAAAAGAAAACTCTCATGCAGATGAGAGTTTTTTTACAACTGGCGGAGATAGAGGGATTCGAACCCCCGCACGCTCGCACGTCTGCTGGTTTTCGAAACCAGTCCCTTCAACCACTTGGGTATATCTCCAGCGCAAACAAGATTATAGCATAACCCGGCTGAACATACCATGTTTTCGTAATTCGGGGTATAATCATCAGGCAGAAAGGAATTTGATATGAAAGCAGAGTTTTCAGAATACCTGACACAGACGGCTCCGGCAATCAGGACAATGATTGCCCGGCTGCAGGAACACTTTGATTATGTCAGTGTCCTGGCAACGGATTCAACCGGTTTCCGGATTTCCATCAGCCAGAAAGCCCGGGATATCTCATCGGAAACGATGATGACGGAACGGGGTAATGTCATCCGGGTTTACCGGGACGGTCTGTACAGTGAATATGCCTTCAACGAACCGGACCTTGCGAATCCGGAAGCACAGGCCGAAGCCATCCGGCAGGAACTGGAGAAGCAGATCGAACTGCTCCGGCTGACAGGCACGGAAGTCTATGAAACAGGGAAACTGGCGGATGAACCCCAGGAGCTGTTCGTTGAGATGGAGACCGGGACAATGCCGGAAGACACTGACCTTGACAGTCTGGTAAAGGAACTGACGGCCGTGTCTGATGCGGCCATGAAGCAGGGCGAACATCTGATTGACTGCCGGCTGACCGCCCAGTCTACGCATGTATGCAAGATGTTCCTGACCCCGAACAGGGACCTGAGACAGAGTTATGTTTATTCCGAAGGAACAGTCATGCCGATGGCCATGAAGGACGGCCGCATGGAATATTCCTATGCCGGTGTGGCGGAACGGCAGGGCCCGGAGATTTTTGCCGGCCTGCGGGATAAAATGCAGGAAGCGGTCCGCATTGCCGAAGAACTGCTCACCGCCGGGCGGATCGAGCCGGGTGAATACGATGTCATCACCACGCCGGAAGTATCCGGCCTGATTGCCCATGAGGCTTTCGGCCACGGGGTGGAGATGGACATGTTCGTCAAGAACCGGGCCCTGGGCAAAGAGTATATTGACAAGCGGGTCGGTTCGGATCTGGTGACCATGCACGAAGGGGCACTGGCAGCGGTCAACGTGGCTTCCTATGCCTTTGATGATGAAGGGACAGCAGCCGGGGATGTCATCGAAATCGATCACGGCATCCTGAAGACCGGCGTATGCGATGCCCTTTCAGCCCTGCGCCTGGGTGTGCAGCCGACCGGCAACGGCAAGCGGGAGAACTTTGAGCACAAAGCCTATACCCGCATGACCAACACGATTTTCGAGCCGGGTAATGACAGCCTTGATGACATGATCGCCTCGGTTGACTACGGTTACCTGCTGGCCGGCATGCAGTCGGGCATGGAAGACCCGAAGCACTGGGGCATCCAGTGCATTATCGAGCGGGGCTATGAAATCCGGGACGGCAGGCTGACCGGCAGGGTTGTCACCCCGATCATCATGACCGGGTATGTGCCGGATGTACTCGGCAATATCACCATGGCCAGCCGTGAGACTGAGGTGTTCGGCACCGGCGGCTGCGGCAAGGGTTACAAGGAATGGGTCAAGGTCAGTGACGGCGGCCCGTATCTGAAGACGAAAGCGAGGCTCGGATGATGCTGGAAGAACTGAAGGAACTGCTGAAAGAAGCGGGAACAGATGCCTGGGAAATCACTGATCTGAAAACCCGAGCCTATGAATTCTATTTCATCCGGCACCGGCTGGACCAGAACCGCATCCGCGATACCAGGCATGTAACCTTGAAGGTATACCGCCGGTTTGACGGATTCCTGGGCAGCGCGAGCGCGGAAGTCATGCCGGGCAGCGACCGGGAGGCGATGCGGAAGCTGATCGGGGAACTGCAGGAACGCGCCCTGCTGATCCGCAATCCGGAATATACGCTCAATCCGGCTGTGCAGCACAAAGATGAGGAGACGCTGCCGGAGATCGGCACGATTGCCCGTGACTTCATCGAAGTCATGCAGGATCTGCCGGAAACCGAAACGGAAGACATCAACTCGTATGAGATTTTCACCACGGAGAATACCCGGCGGTTCATCACTTCCGCCGGTACTGATGTGACCATGGTCTATCCGTCGGCGTCGCTGGAAGTCGTGGTCAATGCCCGTCAGGAAAGGCAGGAGATCGAACTGTACCGCATGTACACATCCGGTACCTGCGACCGGGAGATGCTGAAGAAGGAAATCAGCCGCACGCTGCAGACCGGCCGGGACAAGCTGCGGGCGGAAAGCACACCGGAAATGGGCACCTGCGATGTGGTCTTCTCCACGGATGCCGCCCTGCAGATCTATGAGTACTTCCTGAACCGGGTCAATGTCCGGATGAAGTACCAGGGCATTTCCGATATCAGCATCGGGGATGAGGTTGTTCCGGGGATGGCTGGTGACAGGCTGAGTGCGTCGGCAGCCAGGTATCTGCCGAATTCTTCCGCCAACCGCTCGTATGACAGTGAAGGCGCACCGGTGCGGGATCTTGTGCTGATCAGGGACGGCATTGCGGAAAACTTCTGGGGCGGCCGCCAGTATGCCTGCTATCTGGGCCTGGACAACACCTTTATCCCGGGCAATTTCACGGTTTCCGGCGGCACCCGCACAGAAGCACAGCTGCGTCAGGGCCGGTATCTGGAAGTGGTGGAGTTCTCGGACTTCCAGGTCAGCCCGTTCAACGGCGACATGGCCGGCGAGATCCGTCTGGCCTATTACCATGACGGGGAAAAGGTGCGGATCGTGTCGGGCGGCTCGGTTTCCGGGTCGGTCCGGGAGCTGGCCGCGTACCTGTGCATGTCAGTCAATCAGGTGCAGTATGACCGCATGCTGGTGCCTGCGGTGCTGCGTCTGTCCGGGGTGACCGTAACCGGAATTGCCGGCTGAGCACGGTCACGCTGTTTACAGAGGGGTAATTGTGTTGAAATTGTGAAAATCCAATTGCCTAGGCAGTTAAAATATACTAAGATTATGCGTAGACGTTTTCGCGTCTGCATAGATTTAGGAGGAAAGAAATGAAAAAGTTTTATGCCGCATTACTTTCCGCAACGATGGCTCTGAGCCTGGCAGCCTGCTCCAGCAGTTCTGCCGCGACGCCGGAACCGAAAGAAGAAGAAACGGCAGAAGCAACAGAAGAACCTGAAGTTTACATGTCTGATGTCGCTGCCGCTTCCATCAAGCTTGCGGATACAGAAAATCTCGTCGAATACACGAGCTATCAGATTCAGCAGCTGGACTACCTGGTCACAGCGCTGGCTGAAGACCATGAGTACAATGCCAACTTCGTTGACGGCCTGCTCGAAAACGACCGTTTCGGCAACCTGACAGCCTGCCTGGCTGAATCCTGGGAGCACAATGAGGATTCCACAGTCTGGACATTCCACCTGCGTCCGGGTGTCAAGTGGGTCACCAGCACCGGTGAGGAATATGACGAAGTAAAGGCTGATGACTTCGTTGCCGGTCTGCGGCATGGTGCGGAATTCGCTTCCGGCACCGGCTGGCTGATGGAAGGCGTCATCAAGTACTACACAGAATATGAAAACTCTGATTTCTCTGATGAGGAATTCGAGAAGGTCGGTATCAAGGCCCTGGACGACTACACAGTCGAATATACTCTTGAAACTCCGACACCGTACTTTGATTCCATGACAACATATGCAGTCCTGTATCCGGTCAACCGGACATTCCTGGAAGCCCAGGGTGAAGGCTGCAAGCTGGGTGCCCCGGATGAGAGTGCATGCTCCTTCGGTACAACCGCAGCTGATTCCATCCTGTACAACGGCGGTTTCATTCTCGAATCCTATGACCAGGATTCCCAGATCACTCTGGTCAAGAATGACAACTACTGGGATGCTGAGCACGTTTATCTGAAGAGCGTCAAGCGTATCTATGACGATGGTTCTGATCCGTATTCCGGCATCCGTTCCTTTGAACAGGGTATCTATGTTGCTGCGCCGATCAGCGCCCAGTGGGAAAACTTCGACCAGTACATGGAGAAGTACAGCGGCTACACAACCGAATCCCTGCCGAACCCGACAGTCTTCGGTGTTGTCTTCAACATGAACCGTGAAAAGTTCGACCTGACAAATTACGCATCTGATGAAACACTGCGGGCCAACACAAGAGCAGCCCTGCTGAACGACAACTTCCGCAAGGCTCTGCGGGCCGCGTTCGACCGCAGCATCTACCTGCAGGTCAGTGCCCCGAAGCTGCTGGCTGACGCAACTCTGCGCAACATCAACAACGATCCGCAGGTTGTCCGTACATCCGATGGCCGGACATACGGCGAACTGGTAACTGCAGCTTATGCTGAAATGACCGGTGAAGCAGTTGACCTGAGCGACGGCCAGGATCCGTGGCTGAGCAAGGACGCTGCCCTCGATTACATCGCCAAGGCAGAAGAGGAAGGCGTTGTCTTCCCGATCCACCTCGATATGCTGGTTCAGGAAACAAGCAAGCGTCTGGTTGACCAGGCCCAGTCCATGAAGAAGTCCGTTGAAGACAACACCGACGGCAAGATCATCATCGAACTGGTCATGGCTGACAATGACACAATCCGCAACGTTGCCTACTACAACACACTGCATGAAGAAAGCGACTATGACATCTCCACATTCACAGGCTGGTCCCCGGACTATGCTGACCCGAAGAGCTTCGTTGACATCTACAGCCCGACAAGCGGCTACTACATGTGCTCCATGGGCCTGACAGACGCCAACAGTGAAGACTTCGGTGATGATGACGAAATCAAGGAAACTGTCGGTCTGAATGAATATGAAAGACTGTACCGTGAAGCTGATGCCATCACTGATGACATGGATGCCCGTTACGAAGCATTTGCCAAGGCTGATGCTTACCTGATCAGCAGGGCCTTCTTCCTGCCGGGTCAGCAGCAGACCCGCAGCGTCCGCGTTACTCACGCGGTTCCGTTCACCCGGGTTTATTCCACAACCGGCCTGACAGAATACAAGTACAAGGGCCTGAAGCTCCAGGAAGACATCGTTACAGCTGATGATTACAAGGCTGCCTACGACGCCTGGATGGCTGGTGAATAATCACTGCCTGAACAAGCAGAAATGAAGAGAACCGGAGAAATCCGGTTTTCTTTATGTCCGCCGGGCCGGCCATGACTGTAAGGGCACCGTACACTGCCTTTTCGGCAGGATCTTCTGCATGGAGTATTCCTGAACTTTACGACACTTTCATGATTACGGCAGAGTTGTCTGTGATATAATAATTTGGTTCATCGGCTGATTTTTTTGTGTACCCTGCAAATAAATCGAAGCCGGATAAGGGGATTCGATATGAGAAAATATATACTGACAAGAATTCTCAAATCGATTCTGTCGATATTCGCTGTCGTATCGATCATTATCGTCATGCTGTTTACGATGATCGACAGAACCAAGATTTTTGAGAATGACCCGGTCCTGAAGAAGCAGAAGGGAGATGCCAGGACCACGTACATCTACAAGAAGTACGATGAGCTCGGCTACATGGACTACCAGAGAAAAGTGGATCTCTGCAAGGGCGTGTATGACGATGCATCGGATTATAATGCCTGCCTGGTGAACGGCTCCGAAAAGCAGCAGGAAGCGCTCGGTGTCTGGGAACGAAAGGGCTATACCGTAGAATATCTCAAGAGCGGGGACCCGCTTGTTTATCATGACTATTCCGCCCTGGAACTGCTGGGTCATTTCTATTCCCAGCTGATCGTGGTGGACAGCAAAAATGCCATACAGGATGAAGCCAATCCGGATCTGGAGCGGCGCTACTATACCGGCAAGAACCCGGCCAACGGGACGCCGGCCATTCTCTGCAGCGGCTGCCAGTACAAGTACCAGCTGTATTTCAACGGCTCGTTCCCGTTTATTCACCAGAACAAGATCACGTTCAACTTCGGCAATTCCTACCCGAGCAACCCGGGCATTCCTACGGCCCAGGTCATCAATGAGGGCCAGGGTGCCATCAAGTCCTATGAACAGACGTTTGATACGGGCCTGACGGAAAGCAGCGCGCTGATCCAGACCAGCTGCCAGTACAAGCCGACCCTTGACAAACTTGACAGCAAGCGGTTCTCAGATCACTATGCCAGCTGCCTGTCAGCGCATGAATCTCCTTCCATGGTCGGGACTTCCTACCTGATGGGGATCATTTCGCTGATCATCGCCTATGCCTTCGGCATCCCGGCCGCGATTGACATGGCCCAGCACAAGGACAAGTTCCGTGACAAACTGGGCATTGCCTACATCAACCTGCTGGTGGCGCTGCCGTCCATGGCTTTTATCTTCTTCATGCGTTCCATCGGCACAAAGCTCGGGCTGCCGGATAAATTCCCGCAGCTGGGCTTCGGTGATATCCGTTCGTGGATCATGCCGACGGTGATCCTGGCCCTGCTGAGCACACCGAGCCTGATGATGTGGCTGCGGCGCTACATGATTGACCAGTCCAACGCGGACTATGTCAAGTTTGCCCGGGCCAAGGGTCTGTCGGAGAAGGAGATTTTCCGTCACCATATCCTGCGCAACGCGATCATCCCGATCGTCAACGGCATTCCGAGTTCCATCATTCTCTGCATCAGCGGCGCGCTGATCACCGAGTCGGCCTTTGCCGTACCGGGCATGGGAAAGATGCTGCCGAATGCCATCAACCAGCTTAACAACAACATGGTCATTACCCTGACATTCATCTTTACGGCACTGTCCATCCTGGCAGTGCTGATCGGCGACCTGCTGATGGTTGCCGTTGACCCGCGGATTTCTTTGACCGCTAAAGGAGGCGAGTAGTCATGAGCACATTACAGGACGACCGCTTCACGTTCCAGCGGGCCGAAGATACTGCTTCGGAGCACATTGCCGCGCCGCGGTATTCCTACTGGAAATCCGTGTTCCGCAAATTCTTCTCTTCCAAGCTGGCCATTGCCATGCTGATCCTGGCCGGCACGATTATCCTGCTTTCCATTTTCCAGCCGATGATCTCCGGGTATTCCCCGCGGATCACCCCGAATATCAACCGGCCGGAAATGAAATACATCCGCCCCAACAGCACTTACTGGTTCGGTACGGATGACAAGGGGAATTCCCTGTTTGACGCTGTGTGGGCAGGCACGCGCAGTTCCCTGATTGTGGCCTTTGCCGCGACTGCCATTTCAACGATTGTCGGCGTGGCCGTCGGCATGTGGTGGGGTTTCTCCAAAAAGGTCGATGTCATCATGATCGAAGTCTACAATGTCATCGCCAACATCCCGACGCTGCTGATTGCCATGATCCTGGTTTATGCCATCGGTTCCGGCATGGGCTCGCTGATCTTTGCCCTGTCGGTCACCAGCTGGATCGGCACGGCGTATTTCATCCGTGTCCAGGTCATGATCATCCGTGACCGTGAATACAACCTGGCCAGCCGGTGTCTGGGCACCCCGACCTGGAAGATCATCACGCACAATGTCCTGCCGTATCTGATTTCGGTCATCATGACGATCATCAGCCGTGACGTGCCGGGCTTCATCTCCTATGAAGTCTTCCTGTCCATGGTCGGCGTCGGCCTGAACCGTGATATCCCGTCGCTGGGCCAGATGATCCGTGACTACAGCCCGTACCTGATCAGCACCCCGTATCTGTTCTGGATTCCGGTTGCCGTATCGGCGGTAATTTCCGTTTCACTTTACATTGTCGGCCAGACCCTGGCAGATGCCAGTGATCCGCGCACGCACATGGTTTAAGGAGGTGCCTTATGTCAGAAAACAGGAATATCATTCTGTCAGTCAGGAACCTCGAAGTCAAATTCAAGGTGCGTGACCGGGTGCTGACCGCCATCCGCAATATCTCCATGGATTTTGAAGAGGGCAAGGTCGTGGCGATCGTCGGTGAATCCGGCTCCGGCAAGTCGGTCTTTACCAAGACCTTCACCGGCATGCTGGAAATCAACGGTGAAGTCTCCCAGGGGGAAATCTGGTTTGAAGGCCAGGATCTGGCCAAAATCAAGAATCCGGCCGAGTGGGAAAAGATCCGCGGCAAGAAGATCGCGACGGTCTTCCAGGACCCGATGACTTCCCTGAACCCGGTCAAGACCATCGGTGACCAGATTTCCGAAGTCATTATCAAGCACCAGGGAAAGTCAAAGAGCGAAGCGAAGCAGATGGCAATCGACCTGATGGCCAAAGTCGGCATTCATAATCCGGAACTGCGCTTCGATGAATATCCGTTCATGTATTCCGGCGGCATGCGCCAGCGTATCGTCATCGCGATTGCCCTGGCCTGCCGGCCGAAGATTCTGATCTGTGATGAACCGACAACAGCTCTGGATGTGACCATCCAGGCTCAGATCATCCGGCTGATCAAGTATCTGGCCCAGGAATACGGCTTTACAACGATTTACATTACCCATGATCTGGGCGTCGTGGCCAACGTGGCCGACACGGTCGCGGTCATGTATGCCGGTCAGATCATCGAGTACGGCAGCGTTGATGAGATCTTCTATGACAGCCGGCACCCGTATACATGGGGGCTGATGTCCTCCCTGCCGCAGCTGGGTGAGAAGGGCGAGGAACTCTTTGCCATCCGCGGTACGCCGCCGTCCCTGTTCGAGGAGATCAAAGGCGATGCCTTCGCGCCCCGCAACAACTACGCGATGAAGATCGATTACGAAGAAGAACCGCCGTTCTTCAAGGTGTCGGATACCCATTATGCCAAGACATGGCTGCTGGATCCGCGGGCCCCGCATGTGGAGCCGCCGGCCGCGGTGCAGGAACTGCATGCGCGTATGCTGGCCCTGACGGCGAAAGGAGGGACTTACGGTGAGCGTGAATGAGACCATGAACGAAAAAGAAGAACTGCTTTCCGTTGAGCACCTCGAAGTTACTTTCAACAACAGCCGCAAGCACCGCTTCCGGGCGGTCAAGGACGCCAACTTCAAGATTTACAAGGGTGAGACGTTTGCCCTGGTCGGTGAATCCGGTTCCGGCAAGACAACCATTGCCCGGGCCATTATCCGGCTGAATGATACCAGTGCCGGCGATATCATCTTCAAGGGCAAGAAGATCAACGGCAAACTGTCGGCCGAAGACAAGAAGTGGGTCCAGCGCAACATCCAGATGATCTTCCAGGATCCGGCTGCTTCCCTGAACGAAAGAGCGACGATTGACTACTGCGTTTCCGAAGGTCTGTACAACTTCAACCTGTTCAAGGATGAAGCGGACCGGGAGGCCAAGGTTGACCAGGCGCTGAATGAAGTCGGCCTTCTGCCGGAGCACAAGTCCAGATATCCGCATGAATTCTCAGGCGGCCAGCGCCAGCGGGTCGGCATTGCCCGGGCCATGATCATGGAGCCGGAGTTCATCATCGCCGATGAGCCGATTTCCGCCCTGGATGTTTCCATCCGGGCCCAGGTTCTGAACCTGATGAACAAGTTCAAGGAAGAGCGCGGGCTGACCTATATGTTCATCGCCCATGACCTCAGCGTGGTCCGCTACTTCGCAGACCGGATCGCCGTCATCCATAACGGCCGGATTGTCGAAGTGGCGCCTTCCGATGTCCTGTTCAAGTATCCGCTGCACCCCTACACGCACTCGCTGCTGCAGGCCGTGCCGATGCCGGACCCGCAGATCGAGAAAGCCAAGGAACTGGTCATCTACGATGAATCCAAACGGGATCTCTCCGGCCCCAAGCCGCTGCTGCAGGAAATCCGCCCGGGTCACTTTGTCTTCATGAATGACCGCGAGCGGGACGAATACGAAAAGGTCCTGGAGCATCTCGAACAGCAATAAAAAATACGGTTTCTGCCAATGGCAGCGACCGTTTTTTTAATACATGAGAACATAGATGACCGTCAGGACCAGGGCAATGGCCAGCATGATCAGGCCGGCCGGCAGGGCGGGGTTGGGCTGGGCGCTGCGCTCACTGCGGAGACGCTCCCGGTACGCCGTATAGGAACTGCCGCTGCTGCGCCAGGTAAAGAAACTGAAGATCCCGTCCTTCCAGAGGAAAATGATGAAGCCCCAGACCGCCAGCAGGCCGGAAAGGACCGACAGGGCGTCAACAAACCGCAGCAGGAACGGTGCCTGCAGGTTGCCGTACAGCCCGGCAAGGACAACAATACCGGCGCAATAGCGCAGGACCGTCCGCTTCTCAGTGTTCAATGCCATGACAGGACCTCCTCCCGGTCTAAGTATATCGGTGAATCTGCACTGAAGAATACCGTGTTTCCGATATATGCAGATATCATTTCCATACAATCACCTGTCATTATTCTACAGGATTTCAGATTGGATAAAAGATGAATAAGTAAATGCCGGATGCTGTAAGTATGCTATAATACTTTTGATTTCAGGAGGATTTTTAATCATGGGAGTTGTGGACAAACTCAGAAACTTCGTCGCACCTGTTGAAGATGATGAAGACGAAGAATACGAGGAAACAGAAGAAGTAGAATACAGACAGAGTGAGACAAAGCCTGTCAGCACGTACGAAACACCGAAGAATGCCAAAGTGCAGAAGCAGGTTTCCGCAGATACCAAGATGGTTCTGTTCGAACCGCGCAGCTTCGAGGAAGCAGAGGAAATCGCCCGTCACCTCAAGCAGAGAAGGGCGGCAGTTGTCAACCTGCACAAGCTGCAGCGTGACTACGCACAGCGCACCATCGATTTCCTGACCGGTGTTGTCTTTGCGCTTGACGGCACAATCCAGAAGATTGGTCATAATGTCATTCTGTGCACACCGCGGTCCATCGGTGTTGACGGCGTGATTTCGCTCGACAATTCCGATGACTGATCATGCAGAAACGGAGGCGGTGCTGATCCGTCTCCACGATCTGCAGGAACAAAGCATGCGCTGGCAGAAACAGACCGAATCGTTCTTTCTGAACGAAGAGGAACTGGCGGCGGCGCAGAAGGTATTTTTTCCGTCGGAAACCGTACGGTATGACGGCGGATATCCGGAAGCCCGGAAGAAAAAAGTCATCTTCAGCCTGGAAGGGGAAGATGACTTTTCTGATATCGTCTGCCTGATGGCGGAGATTGACAACCGCTTCCGGCCGATCGGCCACCGGGATGTGCTCGGGGCCCTGATGCACCTGCAGATCGACCGTCATTCCTTCGGGGATTTCTGGGTCGATGACAGCCATATCTACCTGTATACAAACGCAACCATGGGCCGCTTTCTCTGTCAGGAACTGACCCGGATCGGCTCTCATTCCGTGTCGTTTTCCGTGATTGCCGAGCACCCGGTACAGGTCTTCCGGACCCGGACGTTCGAGAAGGTGATCAGCAGTGTCAGGGCGGACGCGGTGGTGGCGGCGCTGGCGGAATGCAGCCGGGCTGATGCCAAGGATCTGATCCGCCGGGGACTGGTGCAGCTGAACCATGTCACGCTTGCCGATGCGGATGAAGTATGCAATAATAACTGTACGATTTCCATCCGCGGATCGGGTCGTTTTGTGCTGAAAGAAGTGCTGCGGAAAACGAAAAAAGACCGTCTGGTGGTGGAATTCGAGCAGTTTATCTGAAAAGGGGACAGACCATGACAGCACCAAGGCCCACATTCAGGGTCATGAAAAACGGATATGACCGGTTTGCGGTCGATGATGCTGTGGAGCGGTATGCCCGGCAGGTAGAGCAGCTGCAGCAGAAGATGGCCCTGTATGAGCAGGAACTCGTCAGCGCCGAACAGCGCTACCGGGATCTCCTGAGCCAGTATCAGAACCTGGAGAATTCCCTGGAAGCCAGGCGGCAGGCAGCGGACAACATCGCCCGGCTGTCACTGCGGGAAGCGAACGATATTATAGATACGGCACAGCACAATGCCGATGCGATTATAAGGGAGGCACTGAGCACCGCCCGGCTGATTCTGACGGATCTGTCGAAACTGTACGGCGATGCGGACAGTGTCAAGGCTACAACCCGGGCCAAACTGGAAGGGCTGCTTCGCGAACTGGATGAATTCCGGCTGCCGCGGATGCCTGACCTGAGATGGCTTCAGGAAGCAGAAAAGAAGATGCGTTGAACAGGACGCGCCGGTCAGACGGAAGTGTAGAGAGCCTGCGGATGGTGCAAGCAGGACGGAACTCTGAAACGGACATCACCTGGGAGCAGTCGTTGTCTCCGCGTTAAGGAGAAGTCGAGGGCATGAAGCAATTCATGAACTAAGGTGGTACCGCGCACGAAAGCGTCCTTAGAAGATAAGGACGCTTTTTATATCAGATAGTCAGGGAGGATAGAAGTATGGACTACAAGGATACACTGCACATGCCGAAGACCGGTTTTGAAATGCGGGGAAATCTCGCCAAGAAGGAACCGGGCATTCTGGCAGAATGGGAAGAGAAGGATCTCTACCATGAAATCGTAAAACGGCATCAGGGACAGACACCGTTCATCCTGCATGACGGTCCGCCGTATGCCAACAACAATCTGCATGCCGGCACAGCCATGAACCGGGTCATCAAGGATTTCATTGTCCGCAGCCATTTCATGAGCGGTTACAATGCGGAATTCTTCCCGGGCTGGGATACCCACGGCCTGCCGATTGAGAATGCGATTCAGAAGCTGGGGGTAGACCGCAAGACCTTGTCGCCGGCTGAATTCCGTTCAAAGTGCGAAGAATATGCCAAGCAGCAGATCAAGATCCAGATGGCAACCGAAAAGCGTCTGGGCCAGATCGGCGAATTCAATAATCCTTATATCACCCTTGACAAACATTTTGAAGCCAGACAGATCCGCTCCTTTGCCAAGATGGCTCTGGACGGCCTGATCTTCCAGGGCCTCAAGCCGATTTACTGGTCTCCGTACAGTGAAACAGCTGTCGCTGACTCGGAAATCATGTACTTTGACAAGAAGGACGCGACGATCTATGTGGCATTCGATGTTGTGGACGGCAACGGGATCCTGGATACCGATGACCGGATCGTCATCTGGACCACGACCCCGTGGACGATTCCGGCAAACCAGGCGATCGCGGTCAATGCGGATCTGCCGTATGTTGAAGTGCTGACGGAGCACGGCAAGCTCGTATTCGCCCGGGATCTTCTGCCGGTGCTGACGGAAAAGCTGCACCTGGAGAAGGCCGAGCGCCTGCGTTCCTTCAGCGGGCGTGAACTGGAACGGGTAAAGGTTGCCCATCCGCTGTACGGCCGTGAGGGACTTGTCATCCTGGCCGACTATGTCAGTGCCGAAGACGGTACCGGCTGTGTCCATATCGCCCCTGACCATGGTCTTGACGATTTCTATGTCAGCCAGCCGTACAACATCGGCCTGCTGCAGACGGTTGATGAGCGCGGCTGCATGACTGCCGTAGCCGGGCCGGAACTGGAAGGCCTGTTCGTTGAGGACTGCTCGAAGAAGGTCATCACGATGCTCAATGAGCGCGGTGCCCTGCTGGGCGTGGAAAATGTCGTGCACAGCTATCCGCATGACGAGCGTCTGAAGAAGCCGGTTTACTTCCGGGCAACCAAGCAGTGGTTCTGCTCCATTGAAAAGATCAAGGAAGAACTGCTGGATCAGATCCAGAACCACGTGACCTGGTACAACGAATGGGGCCAGATCCGCATGTACAACATGATCAAGGAGCGCGGTGACTGGTGCATTTCCAGACAGCGCCTGTGGGGTGTGCCGATCCCGATCATCTACAACGAAGACGGCAGCCCGATCATGGAAAAGGAAGTCTTTGACCACATCGCCGGCCTGTTTGACGAGTATGGTTCCAACGTCTGGTTTGACCGGGAACCGAAGGATCTCCTGCCGGAAGGCTATACTAACGAAAAGTCCCCGCACGGCCTGTTCGTGAAGGAAAAGGACATCATGGATGTCTGGTTCGATTCCGGTTCGTCACACAATGAACTGCGGGCCCGCGGCTATGACTATCCGTGTGACCTGTACTTCGAAGGTTCGGATCAGTACAGAGGCTGGTTCAACTCCTCGCTGATCGTCGGCACAGCCACCAACGGCGGGGCCCCGTACAAGGCCGTCCTGTCCCATGGTTATGTCTGCGATTCCAAGGGTGAAAAGATGTCCAAGTCCCTGGGCAATGGTGTTGATCCGATGGATATCATCAACGTCAACGGCGCGGATGTGTTCCGTCTGTGGGTTATGATTTCCGACTTCACTCAGGATGTCCGCCTGGGTGATGCCAACATCAAGCAGGTCTCCGAACAGTATCGCAAGGTCCGCAACACCTTCCGCTTCCTGCTCGGCAATATCAATCCGGAAGACTTCGATCCGCAGAAGGACATGGTTGCCTATGAGGATCTCGAGCCGGTTGACCGCGATATCATGAACATTCTCAATGAGACGGTCAGAACAGTCCGGGAAGCAGTTGACCGCTATGACTATGTCCTGGCCAACAAGATCCTGATGAATGTCATGACCAATGACCTGAGTTCCTACTATTGTGACTTCACGAAGGATATCCTGTACTGCAGCGCTGCCGATGACAAGCGCCGCCGCCAGGTGCAGACAGTTTACTGGCACGCCTGCGACGTGCTGGTCAGACTGTGGGCGCCGTTCCTGGCCTACACTGCCGAGGAAGTCTGGAAGCACTTCAGCAACACTGCCGAGGATTCCGTCCACTACATGAGCTTCCCGGAACCGGTTGTTTATGCCGACCAGGAAGAACTGGCTGAAACCTTCGCCGCTGCCAAGGCAGTCCGGGATGATGTCCTGAAAGCCCTGGAAGACGCAAGAAACGAGAAACTGATCGCGTCGGCCCAGGAAGCCATGGTAACCATTGCCTGCCCGGCTGCCGAAAAGGAACTGCTGGAAAAGGCCCTGAACGGTGAAGTGGCACAGTGGCTGATCGTTTCCAAGGTTGTCTTCAGGGAAGCAGCTGAAAGAAGCGTCACCGTTGACCGGGCGCCCGGCACCAAGTGTCCGCGGTGCTGGAACTACACCGAAGAAGCTGACGAAGACGGCCTCTGCCCGCGCTGCCGCATGGCCCTGGCGCTGTCCCGCCGCTGATGAATCAAGAACCGGAGCAATTGCTTCGGTTTTTTTCTTTCCCGGAATATAATGAATTTATCGCAGAAAGGGAGAATCTGAATATGAAAGAACTCGTCAAACAGCTCGCGGCTGAACAGAAAGAAACACTGCGGGAAACCAGACACTATCTGCATATGCATCCGGAACTGAGCTTTGAGGAGTATGAAACCTCTGCCTATATCAAGGCAAAGCTGGCGGAACTGGGCATTCCGCTGGCAGAAGGCATTACCGGCACTTCCGTTGTCGGCATTATCAAAGGGGAACAGGACGGTCCGGTGATTGCCTGCCGGGCAGACTTTGACGCATTGCCGGTCGATGAGGAAAATGATCTTCCGTACAAGAGTGTTGTCCCGAATGTCATGCATGCCTGCGGTCATGATACCCATGCGGCGACCCTGCTTTCCTTTGCGGAAGTTCTTGTAAAGCATCCTGAGCTGGTCCGGGGCACGGTCAAGCTTGTATTCCAGGCGGCTGAGGAAAAACTTCCGGGCGGCGCGGTCCAGCTCGTCAAGGACGGGGTCATGGACGATGTCGACTTCGGCTTCGGCTTCCACAGCGCTGCCGGGGTTGAACTGGGCAAGGTGGAGATCGCCGAGATCGACTCGGCTGCGGTCGGTACCTATGAAGTCAAAATCCACGGCAAGGGCGGTCATGGTTCCAATTCCAGCAATACCATCAACCCGATGCCGATTGCCTGCCTCGTCGGCACTGCCCTTAATCAGCTCCGGCCGGAAAAGATCAGCCCGCTGCACGGTACAACCGTCACGGTGGCGTATGTCCACGGCGGCACCATCCCGAACATCATCCCGGCAGAAGCCGTACTGGGCGGCAACATCCGCGTACTGCACAACGAAGATCTTGAAGTCATCATCAGCCAGATTGAAAAGATTGCCAGGGGTATCGTGGAAGCCTGGGGCGCCACCTGTGATGTCGATTTCATCAGGGGCTATCCGGCCAATGTCAATGATGCGAAGCTGATCGATCTGGCGAAGAAGACGGTCGGCGAACTGGGCTATGAAATCGTTGTCCCGCCGCAGAACCTCGGGGCGGAAGACTTCGCGTACTATGCCCTGGAAAAGCCGTGTGTCTATATCCATGTCGGCGGCGCCAACCCGGCTGACCCGCGGACGTACTCGCCGCACCACAGCAAGGGCTTCATGCTGGATGAAGACATGCTGGATATCGCGCTGGAGTGCGAACTGGCGTTCTATCTGAAGGCTACAGGACAGGCCTGAGAAAAATAAAAAAAGCGGGAATTGAAATCCCACTTTTTGTGTGCTTACAGTTCGATCTTCTTGAACTGTTCCCAGGGCAGCCACGGCTTGCCGAAGTGGCCGTAGTTGACTGTCTCGTGGTAGAACGGCTGGCGCATATGCAGTTCATCAATCATCTTGCCGACCCGGAAGTCGAAATTCTTGAGGATGATGGCGAGCAGTTCTTCTTCGCTGTATTCGGAAGTGCCGTAGGTCTCGATGTTGACGGACAGCGGATCTGCCTTGCCGATGGCATAGGAGAGCTGCAGCAGGCACTTGCGGCAGAGGCCGTTGGCAACCAGGTTGCGGCAGACATACCGGGCATAGTAAGCTGCGGAACGGTCGACCTTGGTCGGATCCTTGGACGAGAAGCAGCCGCCGCCGTGCGGAGCGTAACCGCCGTAGGTATCAACTGCGGTCTTGCGGCCGGTTGTGCCGCTGTCACCCCAGCTGCCGCCGACAACGAAGCTGCCGGACGGGTTGATCAGATACTTTGTGTTTTCATCCAGGTACTTCGGGTCAATCGTCGGCTTGATGACATTTTCGATGATCAGTTCCCGCAGCTGTTCCTGGGTGACATCAGCCTTGTGCTGGGTGGAAATGACGATGGTGTCAATGCGCTTCATGACACCGTCATCATATTCGCAGGTTACCTGGGTCTTGCCGTCCGGGCCGAGGAAGTCAACCGAGCGGCGGTAACGCTCGAGGTGCTTGGCCAGCATGTGGGCCGCGTCAATCGCGAACGGCATGAAGCTGATGGTTTCATCACAGGCATACCCGAACATGATGCCCTGGTCACCGGCCGCCACTTCGTCATGCGCAACGGCGCTGTTGATTTCGGCGGACTGCTTGTTGACCTTGACCAGCACGCTGTACTCTTCGGTATAGCCGATGTCCTTCATGACCTGCTTGGCAATGGCCTCATAGTCAATGACGGCAGTGGTTCCCGCTTCACCATAGACCAGGATCAGGTCATCCTTGATGGTGGCTTCAACTGCCATGTGGGCATACGGGTCCTGGCGGATGGCTTCGTCGAGAATGGAATCGGCGATCAGGTCGCAGACTTTGTCGGGATGTCCGCTGGTAACGGATTCAGATGTGAAATAGAATTTTGACATAAAATAAAAACTCCTTCCTGTCTGTCTTTTGAAACGAACCGTGAAAGAGCTCACATTACTCTTTCTTTATCGCTGTCAGCAGTACCACCTTGCCGTGTTTTTTGCACGGTAGGTTGGTATGAGGCCGGCGAGCTGACTCTCTTGCCTCATTCTTGATAAAAGACAATAAGTATTCTGCCACAATCAGAACAGAAATGGAAGAGATAATTAAAAAAATTATGATCGGAATCATGTATAATGATTCTGTATGAACAATATGGACGACCGCGTAAAACAGAATATATTCACATTGACGGTATCCGGACTGCTGATTGTTGTGGTCTGGTTTATTTTCAGTCAATGGGCCAGTGTGGCGGGCTTCTTCGGAAAGATCCTGAATGCCCTGACCCCGTTTGCCTTTGGCCTGGGCATTACGTTTGTGGTCATGCCGCTGCGCAATATCATTGAAAACAAGTGGCTGGCCAAACGGAAGTGGAAGTTCCAGACAAAGCGCCGGATTTCCGTACTGGCGTCAATGATTATCTTTATCCTGATCATTGCCAGTTTCTTCATGGTGCTGATTCCGCAGCTGTCAGACAGTATTTCGCAGCTGGTCGGAAACATGGAAAGTTACATGGCAACACTGCAGGACATTATTGCCAGACTGTCCGAGAATTCCCAGTGGGCCTCACTGGCCGACGCGGTATATGAAAACTTCCGCAGCACGATCATGTCCTTCATCACCGGGACTGCCGGGGTTGTCAGCCGGGTTGTGACCTATTCCGTTTCCCTGGTGCGGGGTGTCTTCAATTTCCTGATCGGCATGATTATCGCGGTCTACCTGCTGACGGATACGGAGAAGTTCCTTTCCCAGGCGGCGGCCGTCTGCTACAGTATGCTGCCGAAGCACTCGGCGGACCGGGTGATCGAGGTGGCAGGCCTTAGCGGCCAGATGCTGAACCGGTTCATCTTCGGGAAACTGCTCGATTCGCTGATCATCGGCATCTTCTGCTATATCATGACAGAACTGCTGAAAATCCCGTATGCGCCGCTGATTTCGTTTATTGTCGGCCTCACGAATATGATCCCGGTCTTCGGACCGTTTATCGGGGCGGTGCCGTCGATCTTCATCCTGCTGATCATCCAGCCCTCAAAGGCCCTGGAATTCGGCATCTTCATCATCGTGCTGCAGCAGATTGACGGCAATATCATCGGCCCGTACATTCTCGGGGACTCGATGGGCCTGCCGCCGATCTGGATCATGTTCGCCATCATCGTCGGCGGGGCGGTCAACGGGGTGCTCGGCATGTTCCTGGGTGTACCGGTTTTCTCGGTCATCTATGTGCTGTTTACCCGCTTTATCAAAAAGCAGCTGGCGGAAAAGAATATCAGAATCAACCCGTAGGACAAGCGGGATAAAAATCGGACCGGGAAGCAGGGCTTCCCGGTTTTTGTTTTCTGACAGAAAAAAAGCAGTCCGTCATCGGGACGGACCGCTTTTGCGTTGTACGTATATTACAGCTTGAACAGCATGTCGGCGTAGGTCGGATACGGATAGTTCGCTGCCGACGCAATTTCTTCATATGCGTCAATGACAGCCCTGATCTCTCCGGCCAGCGGCATGATCTCGTAATAAATCTTCTTGCCGCATTCGATATGGTCTTTGATCTTCATGACTTCGGTGAAATCATGGTCCAGCTTTTCGCTCAGGGCATACAGATCATCACACTGCTTCGAAACCAGTTTCAGATGATCCTTGACGTATGCCGGTGCTGCCTTGCCGGCGGCTTTTTCCGTTTCGGCCAGGAGGGTAAGCTCGTCACACATGGCCGGCAGGATATCCTTGCGGATCATGCCCAGCAGGGTGCGCACTTCAATCCCGATCGTGCTCGGATACTGCTCGGCAAACACTTCATATCTGGCCCGCAGTTCACGCTCATTGTAGATTCCGAGTTCCGTCAGCATCTTCACGATTTCCGGCTTGGCCAGCACTTCCACCGATTCGATGTAGGAACGGATGTTCGGCAGGCCGCGCTTCTCCGCTTCCTTGACCCAGTCTTCGGAATAGCCGTCACCGGTGAAGAGGATCCGCTTGTGCTTCCGGATGATATCCTTGCAGATTTCGAGCGCCTTGGCCCGGACATCCTGGAGATACTTGATGCCGTCCAGTTCAGCGGCGATTTCGTTCAGGGACCAGGCAAAGATCGAGTTGAGGATGCAGTTCGGCATGGCTGCGGACATTGAGGAACCGGTCATGCGGAACTCGAACTTGTTGCCGGTGAAGGCGACCGGGGACGTCCGGTTGCGGTCGGTGTTGTCATGCGGCACATAGGACAGGCCGTGGATCGGGTTGAAGTCAGCAGCCTCACCGGCCTTCTTTTTCTTAGTCTTCGTGCTGATCAAATCCATCAGGATATCTTCAATATAAGTACCCAGGAAGATGGAGATGATGGCCGGCGGCGCTTCGGAAGCACCCAGGCGGTGATCGTTGCCGACGCAGGAAGCACTCATCCGGAGCAGGTCCGGGAAGGTATCAACTGCCTTGACGAAAGCACAGATGAAGAGCAGGAAGCGGATGTTTTCCGCCGGCTTGTCACCCGGGGCAAACAGGTTCTGCCCGGTGCTTGTGGTCAGGGAGTAGTTGGTGTGCTTGCCGGAACCGTTGATGCCGGCAAACGGCTTTTCGTGCAGCAGGCAGACCAGGTCATACTTTTCGGCAGTCCGCTTCAGGATATCCATGACCACATGGTTCTGGTCAATTGCCACGGCGGTCGGGCCGTATACGCAGGCCAGTTCAAACTGGGCCGGGGCGGTTTCATTGTGCTCGGTCTTGGCATAGATGCCCAATTCCCAGAGCTGCTTGTTGATGTCCTTCATGAAGGACGCAACCCGGGTCGGGATGGAAGCCTGGTAATGATCTTCCAGCTCCTGTCCTTTCGGGGCGCGGGCGCCGAACAGGGTCCGGCCGGTGAAGCGCAGGTCATCCCGTAGATCGAAGTATTTGCGGTCAATCAGGAAGTATTCCTGTTCCAGTCCGCATACCGGATAGACGTATTTGACATCCTTGTCGCCCAGCAGGTTGACAATCCGTGTGGCAGCCTTGTCGAGGGCCCGGATGGATTTCAGGACCGGGGCCTTCTTGTCAATGGAATCACCGCTGTATGAAACGAATATGGTCGGAATGTGCAGGACATTGTCCACGATGAATACCGGGCAGGAAATATCCCAGTACGTGTAGCCTCGGGCTTCATAGGTGGAACGCAGTCCGCCGCTCGGGAAACTCGATGCGTCCGGTTCGCCCATGATCAGATTCTTTCCGGAGAAATGGGCAAACGGCTTGCCGTTCTTGTCCGGTTCCACAAACCCTTCGTGTTTTTCTGCGGTGGCGCCGTTCATCGGCTGGAACCAGTGTGTGTAATGTGTGCAGCCGCGTTCCATGGCCCAGCGCTTCATGGCATGGGCGATCGCGTCAGCTGTCGGCCGGTCCAGTGTCCCTTCATCCGCAACAGTCTTCTTCCACTGCTTATAGACAGGACTTGGCAGACGTTCCTGCATGGCCTCATCATCAAATACCATGCACCCGAATCTCTCAAATGGAGCTTCCATAGATCGATTTCCTCCTTACGCAATCAATTAAAAAACCATGCAAGCACGTCGTCAAGAAAAAGTTAGAAAAAAATGAGAAAAATTCGCAAAAAACCGGAAAATTTTGAAAAAAACTATGAAAAAAACGGAAAAAACAAAAAAATCCCCGGAAAAACCGGGAATTCTGCTGTGTTTTCAGAATCTGAAGCCATTGTAGCCTTCGAACGGATTGATGGCATATTCCGTGTCCAGTTCGACTTTTGTGACTTCCGGAATCTCATCCATCAGGATTGCCTCGATACCATCGGTCAGTGTGGTGTCAATGGCCATACAGCCGGCGCAGGCCCCCAGCATGCGGACCTTGACGACCCCGTTCTCAAAATCAACCAGCTGGACATCGCCGCCGTCCGCCTGGATGTACGGTCTGATCT
This sequence comes from Solobacterium sp., assembly GCA_016280695.1. Lineage (GTDB taxonomy): Bacteria > Bacillota_I > Bacilli_A > Erysipelotrichales > Erysipelotrichaceae > Bulleidia. Next base: position 25,234 of record JAEEHG010000178.1, read on the forward strand.
TATTGATGGTCTTTTCAATCCGTTCCAGCAATTCCGGATCATATGTACTATATGTACTGACTGTTTCTGTTGTTTCTGTCATATTTGTTTCCTCCTAAAGCAGGTAGTGGATCATCAGCGCGACAATACAGCCGAGGGTAATGCCGCCGAAGACTTCGATCCACCGATGTCCGAGCACATCCTTCAGTTTTATATTGTATACCGGATTTTCAAATTCGGTGTTCAGATGCTCCTGAACATCCCTGGCCAGCTGTTTTGTCAGGCGGATATTCTGCCCGGCATAGTAGCGGACATTGGCGGCGTCATAAACAACGATGACAGCCAGGGCCAGGGTAACGGCAAACAGCGTGGAACTGAAGCGTTCCTGCAGGCCGACAGACAGGGACAGGGCTGTCACCAGGGCGCTGTGCGAGCTTGGAAAGCCGCCGCTGTCCTTGATCAGTGAGAGCTTCCACTTCCGGTGGAGCCCGAAATAGATAACCGGCTTAAGACACTGCGCCAGAAGCGCCGCAATGACTGCAGACCAGAAAGGGTACATCGAACGGATCATGTTTCACCTCGCGCGTAATAGTATAGCATACGGCGGGAAAGCTGTGGTAAAATAAAACGCGGATTCGGAAGTTATATGTCATATCAAATTGGTCAGATTGTCGAAGGCAAAGTGACCGGGATTCAGTCTTACGGAGCGTTTGTAAGCCTGGATGCGAAAACCAGCGGGTTGATCCACATTTCGGAAATCAGTGACGGCTTCGTGCGCGATGTCGGACTGTTTGTGCATGTCGGGGATACTGTCAGGGTCAAGGTCATCGATTATGATGAAAAAGAACATAAAGCAAAACTCTCGCTGAAAGCGTTGAACAGACACCGGCCCAAACAGCGGCGCCGCATGTCGATGCAGAGAGTTTCTTTGCCGTCCATGCGCATCGGATTTTCTTCCATTGCGGAACATCTGGACGGCTGGATCAGGGATGCTGAAAAGGAGGCAGGCAAAAATGATGAAATTTGACGCAGCTCACGGATTGCTGAAAGAGGAAATCGGCACCTATCAGGAACAGGTAAGCCGGATTCACCGCATGATTCATGAAAAGACAGGCCCCGGCGGGGACTTCCTCGGCTGGGTTGACTGGGCTGAAACGGTTGACCGCGAAGAAGTCAGCCGCATGAAGGCCCTGGCGGAACAGTGGAAGGGGAAGTTTGATGTCCTGGTGGTATGCGGCATCGGCGGTTCCTACCTGGGGGCCCGGGCCGCAATCGAGATGATCCGGGGACTTTATCCGGAAGATGGTCCGGAAGTAATTTTCGCGGGCAACACATTCTCAAGTACATATATGGCCCAGGTGCTGAAGCATCTGGAAGGAAAGAGCGTTCTGCTGAACGTCATCTCCAAGTCCGGCACGACCACCGAGACAGCCCTGGCTTTCCGCATGCTGCGGCAGTTCATGGAAGATACCTACGGGGCTGAGGAAGCCGGGAAGCGGATTTTCGCGACAACCGACAAGGCCCGGGGGACACTCAAGGCACTGGCGGACGAAGTCGGCTATGCGACCTTCGTCATCCCGGATGATATCGGCGGCCGTTATTCTGTCATTACTTCCGTCGGTCTGCTGCCGATGGCCCTGATGGGGATTGACCCGGATGAAGTGCTGCGGGGCTATACAGATGCCAGCCGCGACCTGAATACGGATGATCTGGCTGCCAATGACGCTTACCGTTACGCGGTCAGCCGGCGGATCCTGGAAAAGCAGGGCTATGACGCTGAAATGTTTGTCAGCTATGAACCGCAGCTGGGCATGCTGGCGGAATGGTGGAAACAGCTCCTGGGTGAATCCGAAGGCAAGGACGGCAAGGGTATCCTGCCGGATTCCGCTGTCTTCTCCACCGACCTGCACAGCCTTGGACAGTTTGTGCAGGAAGGCCGCAAGATGCTGTTTGAAACCATCCTGACAGTCGACAAAGTCCCGCAGGATGTCATCGTGCCGGAAGACGCGGAAAACCGGGACGGCATGAACTACCTGGCCGGCAAGCCGATGAGCTGGGTCAACCGGATGGCATTTGAAGGAACCCTGGAAGCACACGAAAAGACCGGCGGTGTGCCGAACCTGCTGATCAGCGTACCGGATCTTTCCGCTTACAGTTTCGGTTACCTGTCGCACTGGTTCTTCATTGCCACAGCCATGACCTGCTACATGCTGGACATCAACCCGTTCAACCAGCCGGGTGTGGAAGTGTACAAGAAAAACATGTTCCGGCTGCTGGGAAAACCGGAAAAATAATACGGAAAACCGCATGAAAATGCGGTTTTCTTTTTCTTCTGCAGGACTGTATGCCGGGATGTATGTGAAATATCTATCAACATCTTAACGGCGTCCGTGGTACTATATAAGACAAGAAAACCAGAATCAGGAGACAGACAAATATGGGAATGAGAGGCGTACATACATCAATCAATGATATTCGCAGGGCGGTCTTTGCCGAAGTGGCAAAACTGTCTTATAACTATCAGCCGGGTGATCTGTCCGAGATGGAAAACATCCCGTATCGGATTATTCCGGGTGAGGTGTCAACCTACCGTGAGAGCGTATTCCTGGAGCGTGCCATCGTCAAGG
>JAEEHG010000179.1 GCA_016280695.1 Solobacterium sp.
ATGCCGGCCTGTGCTTCCGGAACCCGGCTGGCAAAACCCTTTTCGCCGCCGCCCCCGGTGATGTGCTCATGCATGTCGATATAGCCCGGAACGGTTTTCCGGCCCTGCAGGTCGATGACTTCGGCTTCGGCAATGTTTTCGTAACCGTCCAGATGTTCAGCGATTTTCTCGATTCTGTTTCCGGCAATCAGGATATCCCGTTTACCGAGATGTTCGGGCGCGTATACGTCCGCATTCTTAAGAATAATCATGTTCTTTCCTCCTGCTGTTACTGCAGTCTGCCGCGGCAGCTGACCGTCAGTTCCGCGGTGATTTCTTCGCCGGACACCAGCCAGACCTTCTCCTGCAGGTTCATGGTCGGGCAGATGTGCACGGGAATGATGGTAACTTTGTCGCCGACCTTGACATGATCATGCATGTCATGGCTGTAGATGATTGCGTGTTCGTCATATACATCATAGATGGTTGTGCCCGGGAATTCCCGGATATCGCCCATGCCGCCGGAAGCGCAGATGCCCTGCGACCGTTTCTGCTTGGTTATGCCCTTGGCCCCGACATCCAGAATGACCCGTTCATCTGTCGGCATGGAGATCACGGTAGCCAGCACATCGGCAGCACAGCGTTCCATGGAACCATAGGCCCGGCCCTGCGAAGCATCCATCAGGATATAGGTGCCCGGCCGCAGTTCCGTCACCCCGTCCAGAATCGGGAAATCATGGGTCAGGGACGGTGTTGAGCCGATGCTGACCGTGGTGATGTCAAAGCCCATCTCCCTGGCGATTGCCGCAAACCCCAGGGTCCTCTCCTGGGCCGCCAGATCAATCTCCCGGCAGGCATCCAGATCCGGGGCACTGTAGGAGTGTCCGTCATGGGAGAAGACACCCTTGAGACGAATGTCCGGGCAGTGCGTCCGCAGATAATCGAGCAGCTTCCGGAAGTATTCTTCCTCCACCACGCCGGAGCGGTTTTCCCCGACTTCGATCTCCACCAGCACCTGGGCCTTCAGGCCGCTGCCGGCAAAGACATTCTGGATCATTTCCGCGCCTTCAATACTGTCCATGCCGAAGGACATGTCGATCCCCTGTTCCATCAGCGTTCTGATCCGCTGCAGCTTGACAGTGCCGATAATTTCGTTGGCAATAAAGATATCCTTCAGACCGTGGGCGGCCATCACTTCCGCTTCCCCGACCTTGGCCACCGCAATTCCCCGGGCGCCGCATTCTTCCTGTAGTTTCGCGATCTCCGGGATCTTGTGGGTCTTGGTATGCGGCCGCAGACTGACATGATTGCGGTCGGCGTATGCCTGCATGAAGCGGATATTATCCATCATGATGTCCTGGTCAATGATCAGGGCCGGGGTGTCCAGTTCATGGTAGTTCATGCCTTGTCCCCCTCTTCACACACCGCCAGGGCTTCGATTTCAATCAGGCTGCCGTAGTGCAGGCCGCTGGTCGGGACAATCGTGCGGGACGGCTTGTGATCCCCGAAGTATTCCGCGTATACCGCATTGATTTCATCCCAGAGCGCCACATCCGGGGTATACACCCGGCACTGCAGCACCTTTGTCCGGTCGGTGCCGAAATCGGTCAGTACTTTGTCGAGATTGGCCAGCGCCTGCAGGGTCTGTTCCCGGACCCCGCCTTCCGCGATTTTCCCGGTTGCGGCATTGACCGGCAGCTGCCCCGATACGTACAGCAGACCGTTGTGCACAATCCCGGGGCTGTAATGTCCCTTCTTTGTTTCCGCCATGAATGATCCTCCTTTAACTGTATTATTTTCACTTTCAGTTTATAGAATTTTTTATATGCAGTCAATAAAATCACTGTATAAATTGCATTTACCGCCAGTATATGATACATTTTTATATAGAATTGTTTACTTTTATATAACTATTTATACGGAGGGCATATGACAGAAATCAGACAGGAACTGCAGCCATATACAGCCATGGCGGATATGCTGGTGCAGACATTCGGATCCCGCTGCGAGGTGGTTATCCATGACCTGCATAATCCCGAACACTCCGTTGTCTATGTTGCCAACGGTACCGTCACCGGCAGGAAGACCGGCGACAGTTTTGATCACCTGATCCGGCAGGTGCTGCTGTCCTCCCAGCTGGAACGGGATTTTGTCACAAACTATTATTTTGAAACAGCCGAAGGCCATCTGATCCGCTCTTCCACGATCCTGATCCGTGACAGCGGAAATGAACTGTCCGGCGCCATGTGCATCAACCTGGCTGAAGTCATCCCGGAAGATGCGGACACCCTCCCCCTGCACCTGCGCATACCGGCCGGTGACAGTGAGGATGAAACCATTGATCTCTACAGTGACAATGTCGGAGTCGCCGACATGGTCCGGGCGCTGGTAAACAACATCCTTGGTCCTGATACTTCCGGGCTGACCCGCAGTGAGCGAATTGAAAAACTGCGCTTCATGGATGCCAAGGGCATCTTCCTGGTCAAGGGCAGCATCGACCTGGTAGCGGAAAAACTCGGGATAACCAAAGTCACCGTTTACAGCTATCTCGATGAAATCCGCGGCCGCCGCTGAAACCATATAAAAATCCGGAACGGCAGTTCCGGATTATTTTTTGCTTAACTGTGCAGCAGCGGCGAGATCCGCTTGTACAGCAGAATCGTCACAATGCTGACCAGGACACCCTTGATGATATTGAACGGCGTGGTCGCCAGCAGCACGAATGTCAGCTTGTCCGTAATAAACGGGATCAGCGCAGTTCCCATGCCGATCAGCACTTCCATCGGCAGCTGATAGAAGAACGAATATGCCGGCAGAAGGACAGCATAGTTGATAATCACACCGACGGCGGTCATGCACACGGTGCCGGCTGCCAGCCCCATCAGCGCCCGCTGCCTGGTCTTTTCCTTCCGGTACATAAAGGATGCCGGCAGGACGAAGGCACAGCCGATCAGGAAATTGGCCAGTTCGCCGACGTAAGCCGTATCTGTTCCCTTGAAAAGGAGCTTGAGCAGGATCTTCAGTCCTTCAATGGCTACTGCGGCCCCCGGTCCCATCGCGAAGCCGCCGGCCATAACCGCGGTTTCACTGAAGTCCAGTTTGTAAAAGGACGGAATAAACGGCAGCGGAAAATCAAAGTACATCAGCACGAAGGCCACGGCAGACAAGACAGCAATTTTGGTTAAGGTTCTGACAGATGAATGCATGAGTGTTTTCCTCCCTGCCTCAAAAAAAGAGGCTTGTGATAAAAACCTCCGGGTTCAAAACAAAAGAAACTCTTTCATCCAGACTGTACTGTCGCCGCCGGAGTTGCACCGGCTCGTTCCGCTGCCGCGGTTCGCGGGGTATACCGCCGGTCGGGAATTTCACCCAGCCCTGAGTTTTACCATTGTCATCATAGCAGGATTCCTCCAGAACACAAGCAATATGCATGAATGAAAAAAGCCATATGCGGGCATATGGCTTTTCCGGTTGTTTCTTAAGCGCGGCCGGAATACTTTCCGTCAGCGGTGGAAATCACCACAATCTCACCGTTCTTGATGAACAGCGGCACCTTGATTTCCAGCCCGGTTTCCACGACAGCGTTCTTGGTGGCGGAAGTGGCAGTGTCTCCCTTTACGGCTTCCTCGCACTCGACAATCTGCAGTTCCACTTTATCGGGCAGGGAAACGCCCAGCACCTCGTTATCGTACATGGTGACATTGACCATTTCGTTCGCCTTCATGAACTTCATTTCCCATTCCAGACGTTCCTTCGGGATCCCGATCTGATCGTATGTGGACGTATCCATGAACACCAGTTCATCACCGGCATCGTACAGATACTGCATTTCCTTCTTTTCGATATGGGCCGGTTCGACCTTGTCACCGCCGGTGAAGGAAAGTTCATTGATAACGCCGGTGCGCATGTTCTTGACCTTGACTTTGATAATCATCTGCCGCATGGCAGTTTTATTGTGGTCCACATTCAGGACCGTGTAGATGCCTTTTTCGTATTCGAACGACTGACCCGGCTTCAGATCATTGACTATAACCATAATTTCACACTCCTATGTAAATAATTTTAAAGAATCAGCAGGCCTTGTCAATGCGGGCCCGGCTCCGCAGCCGCAAAGAACATCAGGAAAAAATGCGTCATTCCATCCGGACAGGCAAATAAAGTGTGTGGGAGAACGGATATGGAAGAGCTGCTAAGGGATTGTCTCAGAACCGCGCTGAAACATCATGTTACGGATATTCATTTCAGCCTGCGGGATGCGGAAGTGCGTACGGAGATGCGGGTCCGTGGTGAAATGCGCCAGCTGCGGAAACAGTATGATCCGGCTTTCTTCCGGTATCTGATGTACCGGGCTGATCTGGATGTGACCAGCGTGCTGGAACCGCAGACCGGGCGGTTTGAAGCAGAGGTGGACGGCCGGTTTCTGGCCCTGCGCTTTGCGGTTGTATCCAGCTTCCATATCACCAGCGGGGTGCTGCGGATCCTCAACAATCACGGCGTTATCTCCCTTTCTGCCCTGTCCGCGGATCCCTCCCAGGAAGCGTGGTTCAGCGATATTACCCGGCACCGCAGCGGTCTGTATGTGTTCAGCGGCCCGACCGGTTCCGGCAAGACAACAACCCTGTACGCGATCCTTGATCATGCGGCCCGCAAGAAGATCTATACACTAGAGGATCCGGTGGAGGTCTATTCGGATAAATACGTCCAGCTTCAGGTCAATGAAAAGCAGAACCTGGGCTATGCGGATGGAATCAAACAGCTCATGCGTCATGACCCCGACATCATCATGATCGGGGAAATCCGTGACAGTACTGCGGCCCGGATGGCTGTACGCTCAGCCCTGACCGGGCATCTGGTGGTGACCAGCCTGCACAGTTTTTCCTGCCTTGGAGCCATCCGCCGCCTGGTGGAGCTGGGTGTACCGGCTTATCAGCTGCAGGATGTGCTGGAGGGCGTATCCTGCCAGCGCCTGTATGACACGGCTGACGGCGGCCGGATCGGCGTGTATGAAATCATGGACAGAACGGAGGTGAGGCACTATTTCGAACATGGTACGACAACCGCGGCGTTTGTCCCGCTGGCGTCCAAGCTGGCAGAAGCTGTGGCCGCCGGCCTGGTCAGCGCGGATCAGGCAGCGGTGGATCTTGATTGACGCCCTGGACCTGGAAGGGCTTGTCAGGCTGATGGAAAGCGGCTTCTCGCTGACGGAAAGCATGTCCTTAATCGAGCAGAAGCACAACCGGGAAGCCTTTGCGGCCATCCGGGACGAGCTGGCCCGGGGACATGCTCTGGACAGCTTCTTTCCTGCCTTTCTGCCGCAGCGTTTCCGGGTATATGCAGCCGGGTTTCTGCGCTGGCTGCCTTTTGTGACAGCGTTGTCACTGGCCTGGGAAATGAGTTCATCCGAGCAGAAACTGCGCCGGGAAATGATCCGGCAGCTGGCATATCCCCTCCTGCTGCTCAGCGGCACCATTACCGGCATCCTGCTGTTTTCCCGCTTCTGTTTTCCGCCGCTTATCACGATGGTGTCCGGCTTCCATGTTCCCCTGGACAGCTTTGCCGTTCTGCAGAAAACGGCTTTTCTGACAGGCATTGCAGGTCTCCTGGCCATGCTTGGAGCCGCCGGTTTCCTGATGCTGATCCGGATACCTGCTTACCGCATCAAGGCATATGAGTTCCTGCTGAAGTATTTGCCAGATTCGCTGTGGATCGAATACGAATCCATTGTCTTTGTCCGTTTCTTCAGTCAGTGCCTGGCCCGGAAAATCTCCACCCGCCAGGCCATGGAACTGCTGCGGAACATGTCTCACCGTCCGCTGACCGCCCATATCGCCGAAGTGCTTGACAGTTCCCTGAACCGGGGTGACCCGTTTGTTCAGGCAGCCGAAACGCCACTGCTGGAATCCGCCCTGCTGCG
>JAEEHG010000180.1 GCA_016280695.1 Solobacterium sp.
ACCGCACGGCCCCACGGATGTACAGGATCTCGATATCGATTTCCTCGGCTTCTCCGGCCATAAGATGGGCGGCCCGGGCGGCACAGGCATCATCTACGGCAAATATGACCTGCTGCAGAAGATGGAACCGGTTTTCCTGGGCGGCGGGATGAATGCCCGCTTTGAGGCCTGCGGTGACATGCTGTACCAGGAGGCCCCGGAAAAATTCGAAGCCGGTACGCCGAATATCGAAGGCATGATCGGCCTGGGCCGGGCGGCGGAATATCTGCTCAGCCTCGGCATGGAAAATATCGAGGAATATGAAAAGGATCTGCGGGCCTATTTTGCCGCGCGGATGAAGGAACTGGACAATGTTGAGTTCTACAATCCGGACAATGCGTACGGGCCGATTGCCTTCAATGTAAAGGACGTCTTTGCCCAGGATACCGGCAGCTATCTGGCAGCCAACAATATCTGCGTGCGCTCCGGCAACCACTGCGCCAAGATCCTGCATGAGGTGATCGGTACGGATTCCACCGTCCGGGCATCCCTGTATTTCTACAACACAAAGGAAGAAGTAGACCGTTTCATTGAGGTAACGAAGGAGATTACCCTCGAAAAGGCTGTCGGCATCTTCTTCTAGGAGGCAGTTCATGAGTGAATACAAAAACCTGCTTGATGATCCGGAAGTCCTCCGGGAACTGATTATGGATCATTATAAATATCCGCACAACCATGTCCTCAAGGAAGGGGCCGGCTATAAGAAGATCCACATGGCCAGCGCCAGCTGCATTGATGATATTACGGTGCAGGCGGATATTGAAAACGGGATCATCAAGGATATCAATTTTGCCGGTATCGGCTGCACGATCAGCACGGCCAGCACCAGCATGATGACGGATCTGCTGGTCGGCAAGACCATCGCTGAGGCCAAGGACATCGTGGACAACTATTTCCGCATGGTCAATGCCGAGGCATATGATGCCGACAAGCTGGATGAAGCCGTGGCCATGAAGAATGTCTGGCGCCAGGCAAACCGCATCAACTGCGCGACGATCGGCTGGCGGGCCATGCGGCAGATGATTGAGGAGAGCGAGGGAAGCCATGAGTGAGAATTATAATGATCAGGTCATCGGATCCCTGGATGAATACAAGTACGGCTTCGCGGATGAGGACACGTCGGTATACAAAACCGGTAAGGGTCTGACTGAGGCAATTGTCCGGGAGATCTCCCGCATCAAGGAAGAACCGGAATGGATGACGGAATTCCGGGTCAATGCCTTTCATACCTTTGAAAAGCTGCCGCTGCCGAAATGGGGACCGGATCTTTCCGAGATCGATTTCAATGATTACGTGTACTATATCCGCCCGTCTGACCGGCTGATGTCCAAGTCCTGGGATGAAGTCCCGGACACCATCAAGGATACGTTTGACCGTCTGGGCATCCCGGAAGCGGAAAAGAAATTCCTGGCCGGGGTTGCCACCCAGTATGAGTCCGAGATGGTTTACCACAACATGCTGGATGAAGTTCAGGAGAAGGGGGTTATCTTCCTTGATACGGACAGTGCGCTGAAATATGCCCCGGATCTGTTCAGGAAATACTTCTCCAAACTGGTTCCGCCGACCGACAACAAGTTTGCGGCCCTCAACAGCGCGGTCTGGTCCGGCGGCAGTTTCATCTATGTCCCGCCGGGGGGCAAACTGGAAAAACCGCTGCAGTCGTATTTCCGGATCAATTCGGAACGCATGGGCCAGTTCGAGAGAACGCTGATCATCGCGGATGAGGGCGCGGATGTGCATTACGTTGAAGGCTGCACAGCCCCGCTGTATTCCAATGATTCCCTGCATGCGGCCGTCGTTGAGATCTTCGTTGAGAAAAATGGGCGGGCCCGTTACTCCACGGTGCAGAACTGGTCCACGAACATCCTCAACCTCACGACCAAGCGGGCCAAAGTGGAAGCCGGCGGCATCATGGAATGGGTGGACGGCAACATCGGTTCGCGCATGACCATGAAGTATCCGGCCTGTATCCTGAACGGGGAATATGCCCGCGGCATGTGCATCACGATCGCCGTGGCCGGCAAAGATCAGATCCAGGACACCGGTGCCAAGATGATCCATCTGGCCCCGCACACCAGTTCAACGATTATTTCGAAGTCTGTTTCCCGCAAGGGCGGGGAAGCCAACTTCCGGGATGAGATCTACCTGGGTCCGAAGGCGGACTTCGCCAAGGCAAAAATCGAGTGTGACACACTGATTCTGGATGATCTGTCCCGCAGTGATACAATCCCGACCAATGTCGGCGCAAACAACACCTCGACCATCGAACACGAAGCCAAGGTTTCCAAGATTTCGGAAGAGGAACTGTTCTATCTGATGAGCCGCGGTCTGACGGAAGCCCAGGCTACCGAGATGATCGTTCTCGGCTTCCTGGAGCCGTTTACCCGCGAGCTGCCGATGGAATATGCCGTTGAGCTGAACCAGCTGCTGAAGCTGGATATGACCGGCTCAGTCGGATAAGCCTGC
>JAEEHG010000181.1 GCA_016280695.1 Solobacterium sp.
ATAACGGCCTCGGCAGCAAGAAAGCGGAAACCGGCTCCGATGGTGCCATCGGTTACGGCATGCGTAAACTGATTGCCGAGCGGGCAAACTCGGCGCGGCATGGTGTCGAAGTTGCGGCAGAGCTCATGAAGGACTTCGGATATTATTCTTCCCGGATCTACCACATCGCTGATAAGGATGAAGCCTGGTCCGTGCAGCTGACAACCGGCCACCAGTTTGCGGCCCGCCGCGTTGGGGATGATGAGATTTATTATCTGCCCAACTGGTATACCATCCATGAAATCGACTTCTCCGATACGGAGCATAAGAACTTCTACTGGTCGGATGACCTGGTTGGTTTTGCCATGCGGAATGGCTGGTACACCCCGGCTGTGGAAGGTGACTACAGCGATTTTGATTTTGCCAAAGCGTACCAGGGCGGTCCGGCATGGTATACGCCGATCAACCGGGACCGCCATGTGCTGGGCTGGGTGAAGACCATCGGCCGGGAAGTGCCGGAATTCACCTTTGCCGTCAAGGCGGAGAAGAAATACACCGTGCAGGACTTCAAGGATATCCTGCGGGTGCGCTGGCTCGATGATCACCCGGAAGATGCGGATCAGACATATGAACCGGTGAACGGTGTCAATCTGGAGATGCACAGAGGCATCAACTGGCACGGCTCCATTGAAGGCTCCGTGTTTGAATTCAGCGATGATCCGATGCTGAACTGCATGTGGCGCACCATTGACCGGCAGCGTCACTCCATCTTCATGCCGTGGTATTTCGGCATGAAGGAGATTCCGTCCGGCTTTGAATATATTGGGGAGGTCGCTTCCACGGCTTCACATTTCTTTGTTGATGAAGCGGAGATTTCCCGCTTTGACCGGAATTACGCGTTCTGGAGCTTCCATGTCCTGCGGGACCTGATGGACTTTGAGTTTGAGGAAGAAAAACTGCTGGCCGCAGTCAGGAAGCTGGAAAATTATTTTGCGGCGTCCAAAGCCCAGACGGATGTTGCCTATACGGCAATGAAGCAGGATGACGCGGACCAGGCCCGGGAGCTGCTGACTGACTACACGGCTGCCATGGCGCACAAGACCGTCCGGTTCATTGAACAGATGATCTATGAACTGGTACAGGACAAGTATGAGGAGAAGCAGCTGTACAACTTCTGAGCTGATACCAATGAATGAGACCGCTCCGGCGGCCTCAGCTCTCCTTATATATACGCAGGGCTTTATAAGCGATTGTGTGAATTGCCGAAGGGAATCAGCATCTGATAATATGATTCCAGGTAAGCATAATGAGAAAAATAATTGTTTCAGCCATCCTGAGCTATATGCTCGGCTGCGTGCACCTGGCCCATTATTTCGGGAAAAAGGTCAAGAACATTGATATCCGCACAACCGGATCTCATAATTCCGGAACGGCAAACGCCATCATGGTGGTGGGCTGGCAGTATGGGCTCATGACCCTTGTGTTTGATGTCTTCAAGGGCTTCTTTGCTGTATACGCGGCCCGGCGGTTCCTGACCGGTGCCCTGCCGGTGTATGTCAATGCGTTCAGCGTGATCATGGGGCATATCTTCCCGGTTACCATGAAGTTCCATGGCGGCAAGGGAGTGGCAACCCTGGTCGGTTCCAGCCTCGGCATCAGTACGGTGCTGTTTGCCTGCCTGCTGGCTGTACTGGTATGTGTGTCGTTCCTGACCAATTACCTGGCGATCGGTGATGCTGGGGCCGCCTGCACCTTCGCGTCGTATACGTATTATATTCACGGGCTTTCCGTCATGTTCTGGCTGGCCTGTATTGTGATGGCGGTCATGATTGCCAGGCACATGGAAAACTACCGGCGCATTGCGGCCGGCGGGGCCGGGGAAGTCCCCATTGACTTCTTCATCAAGCAGCGGGGCATCAAGCCGGATGACCTGGAAGACATTGACGATTTCAAAAACTACAAGATCAAGTAAAAAAACCGGCAGATGTGAATGCCGGTATTGTTATTTGAGCGGGGCCGCGATTGCCCCGGTATCCAGGGCGGAAACGGTTTCCGCGAACAGTCCGCCGGAGACAGACATGGTCGGCAGGGAAATGAAGTTTCCCCGGACCAGCGGCCGGAAACACGGATCAGCGATGACGTTGTCATATTGTGCGGCCAGCGCGGCGATTTCTTCTTCCTGCCGGGTGTGGTAGTCTGCCAGCCCGGTATCGGAGAACAGGTCCAGGGCAGCCGCATTGCCAAGGGCCCGGGCCAGGCTGTGCGCCCGGATATCCTCGCCAATGACCAGGACGGAACCATGCGGGACGGTACAAGGGGGCAGCGGCAGGCCTGCCGTCCAGGGAATGCCGTAACGCTGCTCCAGCATCCTGGCTGTACGCAGCCCGGCCGCGCTGACCACAACGCAGCAAGCGGCGTTCTGGGCCTGGCGCAGGTCATCCAGCGTACAGTTGAAACTGAGGGATGCCCGCAGGTCCGGGAACAGTTCCAGTATCTTCCGGGAAGCGTCTGTTCCGGCATCATCCAGCGGCAGCTGGCCCAGCAG
>JAEEHG010000022.1 GCA_016280695.1 Solobacterium sp.
ATCATTTCCAGCCCATGAATGCCAATTTCGGCATCTTCCATCTGAACGAAAAAGTCCGCAAAAACGAACGAAAGGAAGCCATGGCCCGGCAGGCCCTGGCCGTGATCAGGAAGCTGGTGGACAGCCATGAGCTTTGAGGATTCCCTGGATGGATTCCTGCGGCACATGAAGATGTCCCGCACCGGTTCGGCCGACACCCAGAACGCCTATCACCGGGATGTGCTGCGGTTTCTGCAGTTTCTGGAAGAAGAGGGGATCACATCCTTTGAAGATGTGACCAAGGAACATATCAGCCGCTATGTGACAGCCCTGCGCAGCGGCGCGATCGGCGGTCAGCCGCTGGCCAATGCCAGCTACTCCCGCAGCCTTTCGGCCCTGCGCAGTTTTTACCGTTATCTCAATAAATATGAGCAGATCGAAAATAATCCGGTGCGGATGTTCCGCGGGGCAGCGGCACAGCGCAAACTGCCCGAGTATCTGACGTTTGACCAGATGGAAAAGCTGTTGAACTGTTTTGACCTGTCTGATCCGGCTGAAATCCGTGACCGCTGCGTGTTGGAAGTCATGTATGCATGCGGCCTGCGTGTTTCCGAGTGTGCCGGTCTGAAAATCTCTGATATCAGCCTGCAGGAACAGTACCTGACGGTACTGGGCAAGGAAAGCAAGGAACGCATGGTGCCGTTCTACCACCGCTGTGGCCAGCTCATCGATCTTTACCTGCGGGAAAGCCGGCCGCTGTTTGTGCGGGAAGAACACGATTTCCTGTTTGTCAGCCAGAAGGGAAAGCCGCTGAGCTCCCGGGCCATCCAGCTGATCTGCGAAAAGGCAGAAGCCAAAGCCGGCCTCAGCATACATGTCCATCCCCATATGATCCGGCATTCCTTCGCCACGCACCTGCTGGACAACGGGGCTGATCTGCGGGTCGTGCAGGAACTGCTCGGACATGAAAATCTGTCCACCACACAGATCTATACTCATGTGACCGGGGACCGGCTGCGGCGGGTTGTGGATGAGGCGCATCCCCACAGCCGCAGGCAGAAATAACATGTAAGCATTTTCATTAAAAATGTACTTGCAATATGAGTTCAGTATGATAGAATCCCAATGAAAAGAAAGGATTTGTAAAGTGTTCGGTTACAGACCCTTTTTTTGGAAAAGTGAAGGAGGACTCTTATGAACAAGTATTCTCTGCTCAGCATGAAAGATTTGACGAAGCAGGATATCATTCAGATCCTCGACGATGCTTTATTGTTCAGCGACAAATATAAAGATTGGCAGCTGCCCTGTTCCAAGGCTCTGGTTGCCAATCTTTTTTTTGAAGCATCGACGCGGACACACTACTCATTTGAGAGCGCAGAACTGCAGCTTGGATGCAAGCCGGCGGACATCGATGTCGGCAAGAGCTCCATTACAAAAGGTGAAACACTCTACGATACAGTCAAGGTTCTGGAGTCCATCGGCTATGATGCCGTGGTAATCCGGCATTCCCAGGACGCCTATTACCGCGAACTGGAAAACATCAATATCCCGATCCTGAATGCCGGTGACGGCCAGGGTGACCACCCGACCCAGTGCCTGCTTGACCTGCTGACAATGTATCAGGAATTCGGTCATCTGGAAGGCCTGAAGGTTGTCATCTGCGGTGACATCCTGCACAGCCGGGTAGCGGCTTCGGACAAGGAAGCGCTCGAGAAGATGGGGGCGTCTGTCTGCTTTGCCGGGCCGGAGATCTGGCGCCGGGAAGGCTTTAGGGCAGTTGAGCTTGATGATGTGATCGAGGACGCGGATGTCGTCATGATGCTGCGGATCCAGAAGGAAAGAGGCTCTGCCCTGACTGATGTCAGCGATGAGGAATATCTGGAACGCTACGGCATGAACAAGACCAGATATGCGAAGATGAAGGATACGGCGATTATCATGCATCCGGGACCGATCAACCGCGGTGTTGAGTTCGATACGGATCTTGTCGAAGCGCCGAAGAGCCGTTACTTCAAGCAGATTCAGAACGGTGTCCTGGTCAGAAAAGCAGTCATCAAGAGAGCCTTTGGCTTCGCTCCGTTTGCTGAAGAGGATGCGCAGTGAAAAGGCTGATCCGGGGCGGACAGGTCCTGCTGGATGACGGCCTGAAAGCCTGTGAAGTACTTTTCGATGAAGAACAGATACTGGCCATTGCCGAAACGATTGACGCGCCGGATGCCGAAGTGATTGATGCTTCCGGACTGACGGTGCTGCCGGGTCTGGTGGATACACATGTGCATCTGCGGGAGCCGGGCCAGGAACAGAAGGAAACAATTGCGACCGGCAGTATGGCTGCTGCCCACGGTGGTTTTACCACGGTCTTTGCCATGCCCAATGTCAAGCCGTTCCCCAATGACCGGCAGACAATGAAGGCTTACCTGGATCTGATCGCAAAAGACGCCGTGGTCACAGTCTGGCCGTTCGGCACGATCACCCGGGATGAAAAGGGGCAGGAGCCGTCCGATTATGCCGGCATGAAGGAACTCGGTATCCGCTGGTTCTCGGATGACGGTGTCGGGGTGGCTGATGAGAATGTCATGCGGCAGGCCATGCTGAAGGCAAAGGAAGCCGGTGTGCTTTTCTCCTGCCATACGGAAGACATGGACTACCGCAAGCCGGGCGCTTCCGTCCATCAGTCCGCATACGCTGATCTGATGGGATGGGGCGGCATTCCTTCCGCCTGCGAGAGTGCCCAGCTGATCCGCGACATGGAAATTGCCGGCCCGCTCGGCCTGCGTTACCATGGCTGCCACATTTCCGCAAAGGAAAGTGTGGAAGGAATCCGCAAAGCCAAGGCCGCCGGCTGGGATGTCAGCGCGGAGGTAACCGCGCATCACCTGCTGCTGGAAGACCGGGACGTCAAAGGACCAAACTGGAAGATG
>JAEEHG010000182.1 GCA_016280695.1 Solobacterium sp.
ATACCTGAGCATGGCAATATCATTCGTGGTATCACCGAAGGCCATGATCTCCCCGGCGGTAATGCCCATCATCTCTGCCGCGATGGCCAGCCCGGTATCCTTGTTCAGCCGGGCATCGTTGAACTCCAGCAGGTCCGGCGCAGTCCTGAACCCGATATAGCGCGGATCCCGGTGGGTTCTTTCGAATTCCTCCGCGGCTTCCATATCCTCCGGGTTCAGCACGAACATCACCTTGATCTGCGGCTTGACCGTCAGCGTGCGGATGTCACCTTCCCGCACTTCCTGGCCGACCCGGTCAGCCACGATCAGTACCTGCGGCGTGATCTTCTGGGCATAGAACATGGCTCCCTCATACATGGTCGGAATCAGGCCTTCCGGCTCATACAGATCGATGATCTCCCGGATCAGGGGCACATCCAGCATATACGGCACAACCATCCGGCCGGTTTTCATATCCAGCACTTCCCCGCCGCCGGAACCGATCAGGTAATCGAGTTCCCCCTCGAGATGCCAGCCGGCCAACAGGCCTGTAATGCTGGCCACCGGCCGGCCCGAGCAGATCGCAAAGGCCACGCCGTTCTGCCGCAGTTCCCTGACAGCTTCCGGCACGGAAGGATCACAGATGCCGCTCGCATTGATGATCGTCCCGTCCAGGTCCGCTGCCACCAGCCTGATCATTCTGTCTTCCCCAGGAACCGGAAAAGTTCCTCTTTTCTGTTTTCCATATCCTGGTAGCCCAGGTCATACAGTTCCTGCAGTTCCGGCGTATTGCCGCTGAAGCGGGCCACATGCAGGGTGCTGGACGGACGGAACAGCATCGCGTTCCCCTCATCGACCAGCCGGTAAATCAGGTCCATCTGGTGATTGTAGTTGATATGGCGAATCGAGTAGTCCTCCACCATTTTCGGATAGTTGTGATAGAACATCTTCATCATGACCTTGACGGCCGGACTGCCCGGTTTGCGGACATAGCCGGCCGGCTTGGTCGTAATGACGATATGCTTTGTGCATCCTCTTTCAATGGAGCGCTCAATCGGAATCATCTTGGTGATCCCGCCGTCAAGGTACTCCCGGCCGTTGAACTTCACCCGGGCCGAGGCAATCGGCAGGGAACAGGCCGCCAGCACCAGCTGCAGGTTGTCATCCAGGTCCTGTGCATTGAACCAGATGGTCTCCCCTTTCTGCAGGTCATAGCAGCCGATCTCCATGTCCGGATTTTCTTCCTTCAGCTGCGCAATGGAGAAGTTCTCCTTATCAACCAGGTCATGAAACAGATGCTGGTAGGCCACATAGTGATGTTCCTTGACAAAGGCGGACAGACCCACAATATCCGGGTCCGCGACATATTCGGTCGACATCTTGTGCGGCACATGCTTGTTCCGCATCAGATAGCAGATCAGATACAATGCCCCGGAAGAAATCCCGGCGCCGTAATCAAACGTCACATCGTGATCATTCAGCCAGGCCAGCGCCCCGGCCGTATAGGCACCGCGCATCCCGCCGCCTTCCAGTACCAGTCCATATCGTTCCATATATCTGTTCCTCTTACTCTTCTGTTTCCGCTTCGGCTTCCGCTTCCGCCGCGGCTGCCTGCAGTTCATCATAGTCCGCCTGAATCAGTTCCATGAACCAGGTCACCTTGTTTTCGGTGATCAGCCGGTGCGGACAGATTTTCCCCATGAAATCCCGGTGCAGATAAACATCGTCCGGGGTCAACCTGTACGCCTGCAGCAGTTCGGCACACAGCCAGGCGGTATTCCTGACGGTCTGATCGAAATCCCCGCTGACATTGACGCACATCTCAATGCCGATGCCGTTCATATTGCCGCCGTCCCGGGAGCGGTTGTCCCCGGCATTCCAGGCGATTTCATTGTCCGGCAGATTGTGGTAAATGCTGTGGTCATCCACAGTGTAGTGCCATGACGTGATATCCGCGGTATCCCCGGTCAGGAACCGGCTGTGGGCTTCCGCGTCAGCACCGGGTGAACGATTATCCGTCTCATGGATAATCAGGAACCGGATCTCCCGGATTTCACCGGGCCGGCGGGAACTGTCATACGGGATAAACACATGATTCACCGGTATGCCGTGCACCTCATCAAGGGTGACGGCATAGGTAATATAGCCGCTTTCCTCTTCTTCGATGACTTCCGCGGTGAGGACGGGCGTAGTTTCCGGCTTCCGGCGCAGCAGCCGGTATGCTGTTCCTGCCAACAGCAGCGGGATCAGAAGCAGAATCAGGACCCGCTCAAGCCTGACTCTTCCCGGACGTTTCGCAGCCATCAGAACAGCGGCGCCATCAGCCGCAGGACAGCGCGCCAGACCCGGACCGCCGGATTCGTATTCTGCACTTCCTCCAGCGTGACCTCATGGGACCGCTCCAGGGCCTGTTCAAAGTCTTTCCGGATCTGCAGGATCTCCGGCGAATCGAACATGAGCACCCCGTCTTCAAAGTGCAGGAAGTAACTTCTGTAGTCCGTGTTGACGGAACCGACAATGGCCAGGGTATCATCCGACACAATGGCCTTGCTGTGGTTGAACCCCGGGGTAAACTCATAGATTCTGACCCCGTTGGTCAGCAGCTGGTAATAATTCGAGCGGGTAATGGAGAACA
>JAEEHG010000183.1 GCA_016280695.1 Solobacterium sp.
ATGCCCATCTGGCCGCCCAGCGCATCGATTTCACGCACAACAACACCCTTGGCCGGACCGCCGACCGAGGGGTTGCAGGGCATCTTGCCGATGTTTTCCACACTCAGTGTCAGCAGCATCGTCCTGTGGCCGAGCCGGGCCGCCGCCAGGGCTGCCTCAATGCCGGCATGACCGCCGCCGACAACTATAATTTCGTAATCACTCATGGTTGAACACTTTCAGAAGCGGATCGAGATCCGGCTCTTCTGCCTCACTCATAACATCAAAGCATATCCGGCTGACCGGCAGCTGGTGCGCTTCCGCCTTGACGCGGTACATGGCCAGCGTGCCCATCATTTCCTTCATCCGGATATCACGATCCATCGTATTCCAGGTAAACGGCACAGCGATTGTCAGCGCATCGTTTTCCATGCGGAAACAGTCTGTTTCACTACCGCGGATCATTTCCCAGCCGGGTTCCTTCAGGCGCTGCCGGACCAGCCGCCGGGCCCGGGTTTCTTCCCGGCCGTTGCGGCCGTCACGGCCGATCTCCGCCCGGATGACCGCCAGCTGGTGGCGGACCTCATCGGCGCGGAAACTGTTTTCCGGCTCAAAGGACTGGGCCGCACTCCACAGATCAATGCCGCCCTTTTCGGCCTGTTTCAATATCCGGACCGTTACCTGGGGATCTTCCCGGTCCAGATAGCAGTAGCTTTCCAGCTGGCTGGAAATGGTGATGCCGATTTCTTCGGGAATCACCGGTTCACGGAAATACACGGCATCCGTCAGGTACAGGCAGTTGAGCTTCTCCGGGACAATCCCGCGCCGGGCCGCCTTGCGGATCGCTTCTTCCATCTGTTCCCGCGAATCATAGCCGTTGGCATTTCCGTATTTGTTCCACATCTGCCGCAGGGAAAGCTTCTCCGTGGCAACGTAATGGGCATAGCCCAGCAGGGCTTTACTGCGCATGTGACCGCGCCGGGCGTAGAAAAACAGCAGGTCGCCCCGGCGGAAATTCGTAAAGCCGCTCTTTGCCGAAAGCCGCCAGAAATTCATCGAACGGTTCCCGCAGAGGCGGTGGTACTCAATCATTTTTTCGTCAGTTACATACGCAATCGAGCTCATAATCAGAATCCTTTAGAAAATACCGAAGCTGTCGCCGTTTTCATCAACACCCATGTTGATGGCCGCCGGCACTTTCGGCAGACCCGGCATGGTCAGGATGGTTCCCGTGTAGGCAACCAGGAAGCCGGCCCCGGCCGAAACACTGAGATCCTGGACATGGATATTGAAGCCTCTCGGGCGGCCCTTGACCTTGTCATTGTCGGACAGCGACATCTGCGTCTTGGCCATGCAGACCGGCATGTGATCCCAGCCGTTGGCCATGAAGATCTTGATCTTCTCTTCAGCCAGTTCGGAGTATTCGACATCATCCGCGCCGTAAATAGTCTGGGCGATCTTCAGGATCTTGGCCTTGATCGGTTCGTTTTCGTCATAGATCGGGGCATAGTGTGTCTCCCCGTCACACAGGGCCACAACTTTTTCGGCCAGTTCAATGGTGCCGTCACCGCCGCGGGCCCAGCCGTCACTCAGTTCAACCGGGAAACCGCGTTCCGCGCACCAGTTCTTCAGGGCGTCAACTTCCTTTTCGGTATCAGCCGAGAACTTGTTGATGGCGATGATGAACGGGACGCCGAAGTGCTGGATGGAATCCACATGCTTGGCCAGGTTTTCCGCGCCGGCCAGCATCGCTTCGACATTCTCCTTTGTCAGGTCTTCCTGTTCCACGCCGCCGTGCATCTTCAGGGCCCGGACAGTGGCGACGATCACCACCGCATTCGGTCTGAGACCGCCGAAACGGCATTTGATATCAAGGAACTTCTCAGCCCCGAGGTCAGCGCCGAAGCCGGCCTCCGTGACGACGTAATCCGCCAGTTTCAGGGCTGTTGTGGTAGCGATCAGGGAGTTGCAGCCATGCGCGATATTGGCAAACGGGCCGCCGTGGATCAGCACCGGGGTATGTTCGAGGGTCTGTACAAGGTTCGGCTTGATCGCTTCCTTCATGACTACGGCTGCCGCCCCGTCAACATGGAGGTCCTTGACGGTAACCGGCTTGCCTTCATATGTGTAGGCTACGATGCAGCGGCCGATCCGTTCCTGGAAATCCTTCAGGTCATGCGACAGGCAGAGGATGGCCATGACTTCGGTGGCAACGGTAATGACAAAGTGGTCTTCCCGCTCCACGCCGTTGGTCCGCTTCTTCTGACCGATTGTGATATCCCGCAGGGTGCGGTCGTTCATATCCAGGCAGCGCTTCCAGACGACCTGTTCCGGGTCGATGTTCAGCGGGTTGCCCTGGTACATGGAGTTGTCAAGCACAGCCGCGATGAGGTTGTTGCAGGTGGTAATTGCATGCATGTCGCCGGTGAAGTGCAGGTTGATCTCTTCCATCGGGACAACCTGGGCATAACCGCCGCCGGCCGCGCCGCCCTTGAGGCCGAAAACCGGACCCAGGGATGGTTCACGCAGGCATGCCATGACATTCTTGTTGATTTTGGACAGTCCGTCGGCCAGGCCGATGGTTGTGGTGGATTTGCCTTCGCCGGCTTTGGTCGGGGTGATGGCCGTCACGAGGATCAGTTTGCCGTCCGGACCATCTTTTCTGTCTTCCCGGACCTGCAGGGAAATCTTGGCCTTGTTGGTGCCATACGGCTCCAGGTACTTCCGGTCAATGCCTGCCTTGTCGGCAATGATGTTAATGTCTTCCAGGACTGCAGCCTGGGCAATGCGAAGATCGTTGTTCATGTTGTTTTCCTCCACATGGGTCAGCCCATTCTCCGCCGGTCAGACAGAGCATGGATCAGGGTCATTTCATCAGCATAGTCCAGCATTCCTCCGGAAGGCAGACCATGGGCAATACGGGTTACCAGGATATCCGGGCATTCCCGTTTCAGCAGCCGGTCAAGATACATGGCTGTTGTTTCTCCGTCAAGCGTTGCGCTGGTCGCCAGAATCACTTCATCGGCATCCTTTGCCCGGGCCACGAGCGCGTCGATATTCAGATCTTCCGGCATGATGCCGCGGGAAGAGGAGATCAGGCCGTTGAGCACGTGGTACACCCCGTGATATTCACCGGTTTTTTCCATGGCCAGCACGTCCTTGGCGGACTGGACCACGAAGATCTGGCGGTGGTTGCGTTCCGTATCCCGGCAGATGGAGCATTCCTCCTCTTCGCAGAGATTGCCGCAGATCCGGCAGTGATGAAGCTTTGTCTTCACGTCCATCAGGGCCTGGGCAAATTCCCTTACTTCTTCGGGATCACGTTCGGTGATCAGCAGGGCATAGCGTTCCGCGGTTTTCTCCCCGACACCCGGAAGCATCCGGAAGCTTTCGATCAGTTTCTGCAGACTGACCGGGTACATCACATGATTCCCGGGATGTTCATCCCCTGCGTCATGACACCGAGTTTGTCCTGACGGTCCTGGCTGGCCTGCTCCAGGGCATCATTGACCGCGATCAGGATCATATCCTGCAGCATTTCACGGTTGTCCTTTTCGAGCAGTTCTTCGTCGATATTGACTTCCAGCACTTCCAGGCCGCCGCTGACCTTTACCGTGACGCCGTCACCGCCGGCACTGCCGGTATACTCGGTATTCTGCAGTTCTTCTTCGATCCGGCCCATCTGTTTCTGCATTTCCTGGGCCTGCTGCATCAGTTTGTTGAAATCCATGGTTATTCTCCTTCCGCGATTTCGAGCATATCACCGAACAGGTTCCGGGCCCGGTCTTCCAGGGTTTCCGTTTTCTGTTCTTCCTGTTGTTTTACATATCGGACAACCGGCATGGCCGGCGGCAGGGCGTTTTCCCGCCGCAGCCGCACGAATTCCTGCACGGCTTCGTCATAGGCGCTGTTGTTTACCGCAAACGGCATGCGGTCCACGCCGTTCAGCTTCAGCCATTCATAGAATTCCCGGTTGAACGCTTCTTCGTTGATGCTGCGGACCACGGCATCACTGGCACAGCCCAGCAGGATGCAGTCATCACCGCTGGCCTTGATTTCCGTCTGTCTGAGCATGGCTGCGTAGCGATCCGCCGGGATGCCGCTCATGCGCACGGCCAGCCTGTCCAGGTCGGCTGTCTTGCAGTCCTTGCGGCACTGCACCAGCAGCGACACGATTTCATTGACGTTATATTCCTGGATCGGGGCCGGTTCGGCTGGTTTTTCAGCGGCCGGCGGGGCAGCTGCCGGCGGTTCCGGGTTTTCCGGCTGACTGGCCGGCTTTTCCGGCATCGGTTCTTCTGCCGGTATGTATGCATGCATGGTTTCGGGCTCCCGCTGTTCTGCCGCAGGTTCCTGCCACAGCAGCATCTCCATGCAGGCCAGTTCCAGCAGTGTAATGACATCCTGTCCGGTCCGGTAGGACTGCTGGGCCGCGAGCAGCCGGTCGGCCATCCGCAGCAGCACCTCGGCCGGTACTTTTCCGCTGAGGTCGGCAGCCTGGGCCGCTGTCAGGGTGCGCAGCAGTGCCTCTTTCTTCGTATAGCGCCAGATGACGCCGTCCTTCAGCACCGCCGCCAGGTCTTCGGTCAGTTTCCGCAGGTCCAGGCCGCCCTGCTCGTATTTCTGCAGGCGGGTCAGGACCCCGGCCATATTCCGGGAGAAGATATCTTCCAGCAGGCCCAGTTTCTGATCAGCTGTCGCCAGGCCGTAGACCCGGTTGATGCCCTCCTCGGTAATTTCACCGCCTGCATAGGATGATACCTGTTCCAGAATGCTCAGGGCATCACGCATGCCGCCGTCAGCCAGTTCGGCAATTTTGCGGGCCGCGCCTTCTTCCAGCGAGAAACCTTCGTTGCCGGCAATGTACAGCAGGTGTTCCTTGATCTGTTCGGCCGCCACCCGGGTGAAGTCAAACCGCTGGCAGCGCGAGATGATCGTGTTGATCAGCTTCTGCGGGTCGGTCGTGGCCAGGATGAAGATGACGTGCTCCGGCGGCTCTTCCAGCGTCTTCAGCAAGGCACTGGCCGCTGACGAGGACAGCTGGTGCACCTCGTCGATGATATAGACCTTGTGATGCGACATCATCGGCGCCAGACGGGCCCGTTCGATCAGGTCACGGATATCTTCAACATGCGTTTCATTGGCCGCGTTGATCTCGATAATATCAGGGTGCGTGCCGGCCGCGGCCGCCAGGCAGCTCGGGCAGGTTCCGCACGGTTTTCTGTCGGGATTTTCGCACAGCACAGCCCTGGCCAGCAGCCGGGCCATGGTTGTCTTGCCGGTTCCGCGGGGCCCGCAGAAAAGGTAGGCGTGGCCGACATTGCCCGCCTTCACCGCGTTGCGGATGGAACGGACAACATATTCCTGGCCCACGACTTCATCAAAGTCCCGGGAACGGTATTTCTGGTATAAAGCGGTTCGGCTCATGACGAAAACTCCTTCGTTTCCTTATTATAACAAAAACCTGCATGTTATTGCAGGTCTGCGGTGGTTTTCTGCTGTTTTTTCGCCGCCCGTTTTGCGCGGAAAAAGGTCTGCAGAACAGCCGCGCATTCGCTCTGCAGAAGGCCGCTGCGGATCTCTTTCGGATACGTTCCGATATGGCGGATCTCCTTGACGCGGATCAGGCTTTCCGTGGCCCCGCCCTTAGGGTCCGGCGTGCCGTAGCAGAGGGTGCGGATGCGGGCCAGGCTGATCACCCCGGTGCACATCATGCACGGTTCCAGGGTCACGTACAGGTCGCAGTCAGACAGGCACCAGGTTCCCAGTTTGCGGCTGGCTTTCTGGATGGCCAGCATTTCTGCATGGGCCATCGCCTGGCCGTTATGTTCGCGCATGTTATGGGCCCGGGCAATGATCTGCCCATCCCTGACAACGACCGCACCGACCGGCACCTCATCAATTTTCCGGGCTTTTTCCGCTTCTTTGAGCGCTGCCCGCCTGTATTTCTCTTCTGTATTCATGGCATAAAAAACGGCACACGCAAGCAGAGGTTTGTATGGCTGCTTCCTTCCGGACCTGACCAGGTTGTATACATGCTTGCTGTACCGCCGTTATTATAACTGAATTATTTCCCTTGTACAACCGTCATAATTGTTTCACGTGAAACAAAAGGAGGCGGATTTCTCCGTCTCCCTGTCTGAAATGTCGAACTGATTACAGAGCGTTCTTCTTTTCCTTAACCGGAACCAGAACTTCCTGACCGCCCATGTACGGACGCAGCGGTTCAGCGATCTTGACTGTACCGTCAGCCTGTACGTTGTTCTCGAGGTAGGCAATCAGGGCCCGCGGTGTAGCGACGACTGTGTTGTTCAGTGTGTGCGCGAAGTAGTTGCCGTTTTCACCCTTGATGCGGATGCCCAGGCGTCTTGCCTGCGCGTCGCCGAGGTTGGAGCAGCTGCCGACTTCAAAGTACTTCTTCTGACGCGGGCTCCAGGCCTCAACGTCACAGCTCTTGACCTTCAGGTCAGCCAGGTCACCGGAGCAGCATTCCAGCTGACGGACCGGGATATCCAGGCTGCGGAAGAACTTGACGGATGTCTGCCACAGCTTGTCATAGTACTTCGGGGAATCTTCCGGCTCGCAGATGATAACCATTTCCTGCTTCTCGAACTGGTGGACACGGTATGTGCCGCGCTCTTCGATGCCGTGCGCACCGACTTCCTTACGGAAGCACGGGCTGTAGGAAGTCAGCTCATACGGCAGGGCTTCCTTCTTGACTGTCCGGTTGATGAACCGGCCGATCATGGAGTGCTCGGATGTACCGATCAGATACAGGTCTTCGCCCTCGATCTTGTACATCATGTTTTCCATTTCCTTGAAGCTCATGACACCCTTGACGACTTCGCCGTGGATCATGAACGGCGGCAGGAAGTATGTGAAGCCTTCGTTGATCATGAAGTCACGGGCATAGGACAGGATGGAGGAGTGCAGTCTGGCAACATCACCGCTCAGGAAGTAGAAACCGTTGCCGGATGTGTTGCGGGCGCTGTCCAGATCGATGCCGTCCAGGCTTTCCATGATGTCAACATGGTACGGAACTTCCCATTCCGGGACAACCGGATCACCGAACTTCTGGATTTCGACGTTTTCCGTGTCGTCACGGCCGATCGGAACAGTCGGGTCGATGATGTTCGGGATGACCATCATGCGGTTCTTGATTTCTTCTTCGAGCTCAGCTTCCTTGGCTTCCAGGGCTTCCAGTTCAGCGCCATATTCCTGGACCTTGGCCTTTACCTTCTCAGCTTCTTCCTTCAGGCCTTTGCCCATCAGTCCGCCGATTTCCTTGGAGAGCTTGTTGCGTTCGCCTCTCAGGGCGTCTGCTCTTGTCTTGGCTTCGCGGAATGCCTGGTCGAACTTCGCCACTTCATCAACGAGGACCAGCTTTTCGTCCTGGAACTTCTTTTTGATGTTTTCTTTGACGAGTTCAGGGTTTTCTCTAATCAGTTTAATGTCAATCATTTCAATTTCCCTCCTGGATATAAAAACACCGTCACTGCAGTCAGGGACGATGTGATTTTCGCGGTGCCACCCTATTTGCCTGATTGTTTCACGTGAAACAATCAAACCACTTCATTATGCGGATAACGGCCGCGGCCGGAAATGGTTGGTTTCACTCAGGGATGGATTTCCTTCTGTTTTGCGGCAGCTTTCATCAACCGCTGCCTTTCTGCGACTGCGCCACAAAAGTACTTGTTCCCGTCAACGAGATACCTTTATTATTGCCACATCCCGGACGTTTGTCAAGGCGTACGGGCTATGCTAGAATGGGCGGGAAAGAAGGGATGAAACTTGAAAAAAACCCTTATGGCAGGCCTGCTTCCGCTGTTTCTGCTGACCGCCTGCACAAACCGGCATGACCCGGCCGAAGACACCTCAAACGGCCCGGTCACGACCCCGGATGAACTTACCGATGCCGAAAAGGAACTGCTGATGATCCAGGGCTGCATCGAAGATTACAATACCGGCCGCATTGCCGAACGGGAAGAATACTACCAGATGGTGATCCCGCCTATGCCGCTGGAACTGGAGCAGCTGCCGGAAGTCAAGTCACTCAATGACCTGAAACCCGAGAAGATTGACAGCGCGCAGTCCAACATCACCTACGCCGGTTCCATCCGCGCCGGCGAGCGCTATGATGTTCTTTTCATCATATATAAACCGACAGTCAACGGCTTCTGGCTCCATGGTGACATTGAATTCCGGGTCAATCCGGACGACATCACCGTCAATGACCCG
>JAEEHG010000184.1 GCA_016280695.1 Solobacterium sp.
GAAAAAAGTAGACCTGTCTTTTTTTCGACTTGTCTACTTTTAGTGTATCAGTTCAATTCGGTTTCTTCTTCCTGCTTTGAGGTATAGTAGCGGCTGTTATAGCCATAGGAGTGATAGCCGTAGCTGCCCGAGCCGCCGCGGCCGCCGTTGAGGATAAATCCGCCGATTTCCACCCCGGCTGCGGAGAGTTCCTGGATGCCGTTGACAACCACGCTCTTCTTCGCGTAGTCACACATGATGACATACAGGGCTTCGTCTACATATTTGGACACCAGCATCGCGTCCACCAGCATGGCTGACGGCGGTGTATCCAGGATAATGACATCGGCGATCTGCTTCAGGCCGTCAATCAGTTTCCCCATGTTCTTCCCGCTCAGCAGTTCCGGACGGACTTTTTCATCTCCCCGGGAACCGAACAGAACGACCAGGTCCATGCCGTAGTCTTCATAGGAAACTGCCGCGTCGCTGAGCTTTGCCTTACGGGTCAGTACATCCGCAATCCCCGGCTGGTCTTCCGGAACCCGGAAGATTTCCTGCAGGGACGGGTTGCGCAGGTCGCAGTCGATCAATACGACTTTCTTGTTTTTGCCGGACATGGATATCGCCAGGTTGGCCGCGATGGTGGTCTTGCCCTCACCCGGCACGGAACTGGTCACCATGATGACCTTGTGGCCGTTTTCCTCCAGCCGGCGCAGCACCCGGGTGCGGATCAGCCGCAGGGCTTCCAGATAATTCTCCTGGACATTGTGTTCCATGATGTTGATGCTGGAGGCCGTGTTCTTTCTCTTTTTCTTCCGGTATATCGGCAGGGTGCCAAGATATTCAACATTGCTGAGGCTGCGGATATCACGGCTGGAACGGACCGTCCGGAACATCAGCATATACGCCGCTGAAATCAGCAGGCCGAGGGCCAGCCCCAGAAGACTGCCCGTCAGGACCCTACTGCGCACGGCAACAGCCCTGCCTCTGTCCTTGGGAATGCCACTGTCATCAACGATTTCCATGTGGGTGGCCCCGACAACATACTCCGCTACCCGCGGGTAGTTATTGATGACAGACAGCAGTTCGTTATAAGCCGTTTCCGGATTGCCGGTGGAGACGCTGATCGTCAGCAGGTTGGTGCCTTCGATATTGGTAACCTTGATCGTTCCCGGCAGGGATTTGACCCCCATGTCAGCCATAATGACATCTTTCAGCACACCGCTGGTCAGTATGTACGGGAACACGGTGCCGAGCTGCTGGGCGGACTTGGCATCTGCCCCGCTGCTTTCATCACCGGCATAGACCGCAACCGTGGCCTCAGCCTTGTACACCGGCACATAGGAATTCCGCACCCGCAGCCAGCTGGCTACCCCGCAGGCCACCGTCAGAACCAGGACAATGATCCAGGTTCTCTTCAGGGCATGCAGAAAACTGTCAATGAACTGCGTTATATCCATTTTTTCGAGTTCGGTGTTCGCTGTACTCATTCCTGCTCCTCAGTAAATGTCTGTTCCGCGGTATCTTCGTCAGTTTCTTCAGCAGTATCGGCCGCTGCCGGTTCTTCCGTGGCTGCCGGAGCCGGTGTCTTCCGTTCGGCATAGTGGCCGTATTTGCCGTACTTCCCATATTTGCCGTACCGTCCATAGCGGCCGTAGTTGCCGTAGCCGTAATGAGAACCGGCCGTCAGGCGGTCTGTGCCCGGCAGCACCATTACATCATTCAGGATGCATCCGGACATGTGTGCCCGGCACTTCTTCAATTCGTCAATGGCATCGTTGATATCAGCAGAAAGCATGCGGTTGTACTGTACAACGAGAATGCTGATGTCGGCACAGTTGGCAATCGCTTCCGCATCAGCCATCAGTGACATCGGCGGTGTATCCAGGATGATATAGTCGGATGAATCACGCAGCTTTGCCATCAGTCTCGCAAAGGCCCCGCCTTTGAGATACTCCGTGGAATCCTTTGTCCCCCGGCCGCACAGAATCATCGGCAGGCGGGTGTTCTCATCCCAGTAGAGAATGTCATTGGACAGTTCTGTATCCTCACTAAGCAGGTCCGTCAGTTCCCTTCCCTTTTCAACCGTAATGCCGAAAATCTTTGCCTGGGACGGACGCCGCATGTCGCAGTCGACCAGCAGCACCTTTTTCCCCTGGGCCTGCATCGTCAGGGCGAGGTTGGCGGCGACCGTGGACTTGCCTTCATGCTCGGCCACACTGCTGATCATGATGACCTTGGCACGATGGCGCTCAGCCGATTTCATGACCGCTGCAGCAATCTTCTTGTATTTTTCAACATAGGAAAAACTGGCCGTGACATCGCTTACGAGCACACTTTCCTTCGCCTTGTCCTTCCTGGTCTTGCGCAGGGTTTCATGTTCAACCGCACCGAGGGCGGTCGCATCCAGCTTCTCTTTGAGATCCTTCTCAGATTTGATCGTATCGTGCCGGATGGAAAGATACGCAAACAGCAGGGTCAAAGCAACAAAAGCATAGACAAAGTTGCGCTTTGCCTGACTGACGGCAGTGTCCGCCGTGATGGTACGCAGCGGCACCTTGGGCTGGGCCAGGATTTCCATCACCATATTCGTCCCGATGTACTGGATCAAAGACGGATAATTGTTCATAATTGAACGGATAATTCGGTATGTTTTCTGCGGGGAGTCACTTGTGACGGTCAGCGTCAGGAGATTTGTCTCCTTGATGACGGCCGCCTCAGCCCGGGCGTCAAAGGATGCCAGGCCGACATCCTCGCAGACCTTTTTCTTCATGATCTCGCTGTTCAGGATGCTGGTGAAGCTGGTCGCAACCGACTTTGCCGCGTTCAGGTTATTGTACGCATAGGTGGACGATGTCTTCGACATGACCGCGAAGGTCGCATTGGCCGTATACATCTGCGTGGTATTGGCCCGGACCACCATCACCGTAATCATCGCCGCCGCCAGGGCTCCTGCAATGATTGCCCAGAGACTATGCAGGAGATCGGACAGCAGGCTGTACGGTTCAATCCGCTCCAGAAAATCCATTGTTGTCTTCTTGTTCGTCATGTTACTCATCCCTCACAACAATGTATAAATATGTAGCCGTCTGATCCCGCTTGGGCGCATCAAAATAGTAGACAACCTCGTACACACCAGGTGTCCAGTAATCCACGGCAGAGGCATCCACCGAAATGTTTTCATAATCAAAACCGGTATCCTCGAAAGAATAGGGATTGCCGCTCTGCCAGACACCGGCCACATAATTCCACGGCTCAATTTCCTGCCCGATACCGGTATAGACGATATATTCCCACAGGGCCGGACGGAACTGGTTGTATTCCTGCGGGGTCAGGATCCGGACGTTCAGATCCAGTTTTTCAATATCCCCGAGGCTGTTGGTCGCTTCCAGGGAAAGCGGCGATTCATCAGTGGCAGAATACAGTGATGTGTACTTGACTTTGACTTTGTTCGTGATATCTCCGTCAACGACATCAGATGCGTGGATAAAATCAAAATCATAGTTTGTGCTTTTGCGGAGCAGGAACGGCTGATTAGAAGCGAATCTGGGTGAACTGTAGTCAGTAAAACGGATATTCCGGCTGGCGGTCCCGACGTTGTTGTGTCTGTCAAATGCGGCATAATCAACCCGGATCAGCCCCTCTTCAATAAAGTTTGATTTCCCGGCTATGACAATGGAATCCGTAACATCGCCATCATGTTCATCCGTTGCCGTCACACCCTTCAGGTATTCATCCTCACCGGCTTCCACGCTGAGGGCAATTTCATCGTGGTCAATTTTCAGCACCGGGGCCTTGTCATCGAGATCAGCAAAATGACGGACTTCATGCACACCAAAAAGTCCGCCGGTAACAATAAATATAATCAGTATCAGTATTCTCAGTGCCCGCATTAATACCTAATCATTTCCACTTTGATAGTATACCATTCTCTCATAATAAATACGCGCTGAATTCACAGTGTATATATACACTGCCTTTTCAGGGCGTATTTACCGGAAATCATAAATTGTATAGCAATAAATTACTGCTTATTCTCCGGTTGTCTCTTCGTCCTCGTCGAGTTCAATCACAACTTCCCCTTTGTCTGTCAGCTGGATCGGAGCGGTGCTTTCCTGTGCTTCCGCTGCCGGGGTTTCCTCTTCGGAAGCCATTTCCGATGGGGCGGTTTCTGACGGGGCAGTTTCAGCAGCAGCGTCAGGTGCTGCTGTTTCCGCTTCATCAACGTTTTTCGGCCTGTTCAGGAAGAAGATCAGTCCGATCACCAGCGCGGCCAATACAACCAGGCCGGCAAGGGCTCCTTTTTTCAATTTTCTTTTATGCATGGCTCGTTTCCTCCTCTGCCTGTTTCATTTCCCGCTTCAGGCGCAGTCTTTTTCTCCTGATATAATCCAGATCATTCCGGAAGTCCGATCTGTATTTGATGTATTTTCTCATATATGGGTTATGCCGGTGGAACACAACCGTATCCAGGGCTGCTGCACTTGTAATTATACCGGCTGCACGCCAGAAAAATTCATGATGATCGATCACCTTAATATTTTTGTCAAAACCGACTTCCTTCATCTTGGCTGTGCGGGCCAGATAGATATTGGCGACCTTGCCAAGAATGATATGGTTGCTGTCCAGTTTTGTCATGTGGGGAATGGTCAATGGCCGCGGAGCATCATTCATCGGCTGACGGAAGTATTCCTGGAAGTTGAACATCGGGCTGTGCAGACGGATTGCCGTCGTATGACCGAACCCGATCAGATCCACTTCCGGATGATCCTGCAGATACTGCAGTTCCCGGTGTACCTTTGTACGGACGGTCAGCAGTTCATCATCGTCCATCCGCATCACATATGGTGTATGTACCTGTTCCAGGGCAAGCTGCAGGCCGGCGCTCAGACCGCTGTTGAACGGCAGGTGAATAACCGTAACATCCGGCATGTCAATCTGCAGCGGTTCCCTGCTGTCGTCAGCGATGATGATCCGCGCACCCGGATAATAGCGGCTGATATTCCGGCACAATCCCCTGGCAAGGTGCTTCCGTTCAAAGGATTTGGCAATGAATGTTACATTTTCCCTGACAAATGCCTGTGCCTCTGCGTCCGGGTTCCCGGCCCCGCGCAGTTTCCAGACCAGGTTCAGGATATGGAACTCAGCCATGGCAATAAACATGAATACCGGACTGAGCACGGGGGCAAAGGCAGAGGAATGTGATTTGAAATACAGTCTTTTCAGCCAGCTTTCCTGCGGCTTTTCATCTTCCAGGACACGGTAGCGCCGCATCAGTTCCACCCGTTCTTTCCCGATCCGCAGCGCTTCCCTGGCATCATTGCCCTTCCGGCGGCGGAACAAACTGTTCCAGCCATAGGAAACCAGACGATGCAGCCAGGCAACCGGCAGGAGTAACGGCAGGACGCGGACATATCCGTATCTGTTCTTCATGTATTGATAGGAAGGAAACAGAGTTCTTCCCAGGGACCCGCTGTTCCCGTTTCTGGCAGCCTCCATCGTGCCCAGGGTAATATTGCTGGAATGCAGTCTGTCCGGGCTGGAGGTCCCGTACAGGCCGCCTGCCAGCACATCCGTCAGCAATGACTGCTCATCACACTTGTCTGTGTCCCACAATGATGCCAGTTTTTCAGGAAAATCATGGCAGATATATTTCTGTCCGATCCTGTACAGGGACCCGGTAAAGGTAAAGATATTGATTTCCCGGCACTGTTCGGTAATCAGTTCCCAGTCAATCAGATCCAGATACCTGATCGAAAAGAGGACAATATCACTGATCTGCCGGATGCCCATACCGCTGTTCAGGAAATGCTTGTAAACATGGCAGATCAGATACAGCAGATGATCCGTATAGTCCAATGTATAAA
>JAEEHG010000185.1 GCA_016280695.1 Solobacterium sp.
AATGTCATTAACCCGGGCATAGATCTCATTGACCTGCTCGATCTTCGGGGCCCTGATCATGTAGAGGGCTTCGGCTTCGGCCTGGACCACGTTGGCGGAGAAGCCGCCCGTATCGGTAACGGCGTAATGAATGCGGGCTTCCTGGATGATGTGCTCGCGCAGGAACTGCACCCCGGTGTTCATCAGGGTGACGGCGTCGAGGGCGCTGCGGCCAAGATGCGGTGAGGCGGCCGCGTGGGCGGGCTTGCCGGTGAAATGGTAACGGACAACGATGTTGGCCAGGGAGGATGACACGACCGTGCAGTTCATGTCCCCCGGATGCCAGGAAACAGCACAGTCAAGTTCATTAAAAACCCCGTCCCGGGCCATGAAACCCTTGCCGGAGCCGCCTTCCTCAGCCGGACAGCCGAAGTAGATGATCGTTCCGGCAAGCTTGTTTTCTTCCAGGTACGTCCGGACAGCCTGCGTTGCCGCAATGCCGGCGCTGCCGAGCAGGTTATGCCCGCAGCCATGACCGTTTCCGCCGCTGACCAGCGGCTTCGGCTTGCTGTTTCCGGCTTCCTGGCTCAGTCCTGAGAGGGCATCGAATTCCCCGAGGATACCGATCACCGGGTGCCCCTGGCCCCAGCGTCCGGAAAACGCTGTCGGGATGCCGGCGAGCTTTTCCTCCACCGTGAATCCAAGCTGCCGCAGGACATCGATCTGCCGGGCGGCTGCCGTCACTTCCGTATAGGCGGTTTCCGGCTGGTCAAAGATCGCGTCGCTGAGCGCGGTGATCGTGCCGGCAATCCGGTCGACGGTATCCAATGCATGTTTCTTTCTGTCCATATTCACGAATTCCTTCCTTGATGATATTTTACAAAATCATAGCATTCATAAACCATCCGGTACAGAATAATCCAGTACATAAGAGGGCATCCATGTAATACAATGGAGACAGAAATCCGGCAGGCGGATCAGTGCCGGCTGCCGGCAGGAGGAATAGTCAGATGAACAGACGTATTTTGGTTATTGGCGGTGTTGCCGGCGGTGCTTCGGCAGCGGCCAGAATCCGGCGGCTTGACGAAATGGCCGACATAACCATCTTTGAAAGAGGCCCGCATGTATCGTTCTCAAACTGCTGCCTTCCGTATTATCTGAGCCGGACTGTTGCGGAAGCACAGCGGCTGATCATGATGACCCCGGAACGGTTTAAGAAGCAGTACAACATTGATGTCCGCACCCAGAGCGAAGTGACTGCGGTCAATCCGCAGAAGAAGACGGTTACCGTCCGGAAAACAGATACAGGTGAAGAATATGAGGAAGCATATGACAAGCTGGTGCTTTCACCGGGCGGTGCCCCGATTCTGCCAAAAATAGAAGGAATTGACCGGGAGAATGTCTTTACCGTCCGCAATGTGGTCGATATCCAGAAACTCGATGAGTACCTGCAGACCCATGAAGTGCAGGATGTGGCGGTTATCGGCGGCGGCTTTATCGGCTGTGAAGTGGCGGAAAACCTGATCCATGCCGGCCGGAAGACAGCCCTGATTGAAGCGGCCGACCAGATCATGGCCCCGTTTGACTATGATATGGTGCAGACCCTTCACAAGGAAATGATGGACCATGGGGTGGAACTGATTCTCAATGACGGCATTGCGGCGATCCGTGAGGGCGAGGTTGAAACTGCCTCCGGCAGACGGGTTCCGGCGCAGGCTGTTGTGATGGCCATCGGTGTCCGTCCGGAAACAGCCCTGGCCCGGGCAGCCGGCCTGGAGATCGGGGAAACCGGCGGCATCAAGGTAAACGGCAACTACCAGACCAGTGATCCGGATATCTACGCAGTCGGTGACGCAGTGGAAGTCCGCAACGAACAGACCGGAAAAGCCATGCGTCTGGCGCTTGCCTGGCCGGCCCAGATGGAAGCCCGGGCAGCGGCGGATCATATCTGCGGCGTAGACAGCCGGGAACTTGGCTTTATCGGTTCTTCGGTCGTCCGGATCTTTGATCTGTACGCGGCCAGCACCGGTCTGAATGAAAAGAGCGCAAAGGCGGCCGGCATTGCCTATGATTTCGTCTATCTGCTGGCCAACGACCGGGTTGCTCTGATGCCCGGCAACAGTGTCATGTTCTTCAAGCTGCTGTTTGAAGTGCCTTCCGGGAAGATTCTCGGGGCCCAGGCCATCGGCAAGGGCGCGGCTGACCGGCGGGTGGATATCATCGCAGCCCTGATCAAGATGCACGGCACGCTGGAAGACCTGAAGGATCTGGAACTCTGCTATGCGCCGGTTGTCAGTACCGCCAAGGATGTCACCAACATGGCTGCCCTGGTCGGCCTGAATATCCTGCATGGCCGCTTCCGCCAGGTCAAGGTGTCCGAAGTCCGCTCCCTGGTGGAATCTGATGCCTGCATCATTGACGTCCGTGAACCGAACGAATTCGCTGCCGGCCATCTGAAGAACGCGGTTAATATCCCGCTCAGCCAGCTGCGACAGAGAACCGATGAAATCCCGCACGATGTCCCGGTTTACCTGCACTGCCGCAGCAGCCAGCGCAGCTACAACGCGATCATGGCCCTGCAGCAGCGCGGTTTCGACAATCTGTATAACATTTCCGGTTCCTTCCTGGGCATTTCCCTGTACGAGTATCCGCAGGATACCCTGCAGGGCCGGGAACCCATTGTGACAGCCTATAACTTCAAATAAACAATCAGTTAGTCTGCATGAAAAATGCAGACTTTTTTTCTGCCGTTTGTGCGACAATGAAACTGTGATGAAATACCGCAGGTTCATGAACCGATAAGAAGGGAGAAATAGAAATGCTGAAACAAGACAGAGTAGAACGCGTATTGCAGAAGCTCCGGGAGATGAATGTCGACCAGATGGTGATCACGGACCCGATGGCGATTTTCTATCTGACCGGGAGGATGGTCTGGGCCGGTGAACGGTTTTTGGCCATGATGATCGGTCAGGACACCAGACCGGTGATTTTCCTGAACGAACTGTTCAATGTGACTGAGGATCTCGGGCTCGAGCAGGTTTATTACACGGACACGGATCCGGTTATGCCGCTGTTTGACGGCCGGATCGGCGAAGGCGCCGTGCTGGGCGTGGACAAGGCTATGGAAGCCAGATTTCTGCTGCCGCTGATCAACAGCGGCAAAGCCTCCAGGGTCGTCAATTCCTCCATTGCCGTTGACCGGACCAGGGCCATCAAGGACGCGGCTGAAATCGCCAGTATGAAGAAGGCTTCAAAAGCCAATGACCTGGCGCTGACCGAATTCAAGAAACTCCTGCACGAAGGCGTTACAGAAAAGGAAGTCGCCGCGCAGACCATGGCAATTTACAAGTCCTTCGGAGCCACGGGATATTCCTTCCCGCCGATTGTCTCGTTCGGTATCAACTCAACCGATCCCCACCATATGCCGGATGACACGCCGCTGAAGGAAGGTGACCTGGTGCTGTTTGACGTCGGCTGCGTGGTTGAGGATTACTGCTCGGATATGACCAGGACGTATTTCTACAAAAAGGAACCGAACGCGGACCAGAGAAGGGTATATGAACTGGTTCTCAGGGCCAACATGGAAGCTGAGGCCATGCTGAAACCGGGCATTGTCATTGCCGACATTGACAAGAAAGCCCGTGACATCATTACGGAAGGCGGCTTCGGAAAGTTCTTCACCCATCGTCTGGGTCATTTCATCGGCCTGCAGGATCATGAATTCGGTGATGTTTCCCAGGCCAACCACAGTCTCACGGAAGCGGGCAATATTTTCTCCATTGAACCGGGTATCTATGATCCGGCCACTGCCGGCGTCAGAATCGAAGACCTGGTTCTGATTACAGAAGACGGTTATGAGAACCTGAATGCACTGCCAAAAGAACTGGAGGTCATAGAGTAAATGAGTATCCTTGTTGTCGGAAGCCTGAATATGGACATCAACTTCCGGGTTCCTGAATTTGTCAGGCCCGGTCAGACAATTGCGGCCAGAGGGATGTTCTTCAGTGACGGCGGCAAGGGGTCAAACCAGGCCACGGCAGCCGGACGGCTTGGCGGACATGTAACAATGCTGGGCTGTGTCGGCAATGATGACAGCGGCCGGGCCCTGACCGGACATCTTGCCGCTGACGGCATTGATGTGTCTGCTGTCAAAGTGACAGATGATGCCCCGACGGGAACTGCCATGATCGAAGTGGAAGACAGCGGGCAGAACCGGATTATTGTCAGCCGCGGCTCCAATGAACTCTGCACGCCGGACTATATCCGCAGCTACACGGATCTGATTAAAAACGCGGATTTCATTGTCCTGCAGCAGGAGATTCCGCTGGAAACCATTTATACCGTACTGGAAACAGCCCATGCATACGGCACGAAAGTCATTCTGAACCCGGCCCCGTTCAATCCGGCATTCGATCCGGCTTATTACCGCTATGTTGATTATCTGACCCCGAATGAGACAGAACTGGACGGGCTTGTCCCGCAGGACCTGCCCCGGGAGGAGAAGATGCGGTATATGGCGGATCTCGGGGTTGCCAATGTTGTCGTGACCGTTGGTGAAGAGGGATGCCTGGTCCTGAGTGACGGGGTGTTCACCCGTCTGCCGGCCTTCCGGGTCCAGGCCAGGGACACCGTCGGGGCAGGTGACTGCTTCAACGGGGCCATGGCAGTGAAACTGGATGAAGGGGCATCGCTGATTGAAGCCTGCACCTTTGCCGGCGCCGCCAGCGCGCTCAGCGTCACAAGACCCTCGGCCCGCGACTCGATGCCGCACCGGGCTGAAACAGACGAATTTCTGAAACAGCATGCATAGAAAAAGCGGTTCACAGCGTATGTGAACCGCCTTTTTTCTTCAGAACTGGATGGTCTCGCAGACCTTGTGGTCCAGAGTGAAGACCGTGAAGCCGGTTTCATCCAGAATGCCGTAGGAGCGGGGATGGCTGCCCTTCGGCAGGGCACAGGATCCGGGGTTCAGCAGATAGATGCCCTCACAGATCTCACAGGTCGGGATGTGCGTGTGGCCGGAGAGGAAGACATCACCGGCCTGCAGGTGGGGCAGGTGCTCCGGACTGTAGATGTGGCCATGGCTCAGGAAGACTTTCCGCGCCCCCAGATACAGGATGTTGTAGTCTGCGGTCACCGGGAAATCAAGGACCATCTGGTCCACTTCGGCATCGCAGTTGCCGCGCACGGCGGTGATTTTCTCGTGCAGCGGGTTCAGCAGGGCAATGACCTCTTTCGGGGCATAGTCTTCCGGCAGGTCGTTGCGCGGGCCGTGATACAGCACATCACCCAGGCAGAGCACGGCATCGCAGCCATGATATGAGATCGCATCCAGGGCCTTGCGGGCACCGTCCGCAGCCCCGTGGATATCAGAGATAACCAGATATTTCATAATAATAAACGACTCCTTCCCGAGAATTATAGCCGAATCACCGGCAATCCGCATTATAATCAAAACAGAGATCCTGAAAGGAGAATTTGCAGATGCTTCTGACGATTGATACCGGCAATACCAATATTGCCATTGGGCTGATGGATGGGGACCGGATTGTGGACAGCTTCCGGCTGATGACAAAAACACCCCGCACCAGCGATGAATTCATGACATTTCTCTATTCCTTCCTGGCAACGGCAGGTGTCCGTCCGGAGGAAATTGAAGATATCGTTCTGTCCAGTGTTGTGCCGAAACTGAACTATACCCTCAGTGCCGCCGTATACAAGACGTTTGGCAGAAAACCGCTGATCATCGACCATGAGACCGAGACCGGCATTACCGTGGCGATCGACAATCCCCGCGAGGTCGGTGCTGACCTGCTGGTGGATATGGCTGCCGCATACAGCCGGGTCCAGGATTCCTGCCTGGTGCTGGATTTCGGCACGGCCACTACCCTGACCTATGTCTCCAAAGACGCATACTTCCGCTACGCGGTCATCTGCCCGGGGCTGGGGATCAGCGCCAATGTGCTGACTGACAATACCGCCAAGCTGCCGGAGATTGAAATCCGGGTTCCGGAAAGTTCACTGGCTTCCAACACGGTGGACGCCATGCAGGTCGGCGTGGTCATCGGCTATATCGGCATGATTGAAACGATTATCCGCCGGATGAAAGAAGAACTGCACGATCCGGACTGCCGGGTCATCGCAACCGGCGGCCTGGGCAGGGTGGTGTCTTCGGCCACCGATCTGATCGACGAGTATGATCCGGACCTGGCATACCATGGCATGCGGGTCATCTATGACCTGATGAAAAAAGCCGGCAGAGTATAACCGGCAGAAAACAAAAGGTGCGGCTGCCCGCACCTTATTTTTTTATTCCCAGACGATGTCGGGGTAGACCCCGGCATCCTTCAGTTCCTGAATCCGCCTGATGACTTCCGGCTTGTCTTCCTGGTAGGTGACGCCGAACCAGTCATCCGCGCTGGAGAGCACCTTCACAGAGCATTTCCCGCTTTCCACCAGGTCACCGACCGCGGTCGGAATCACGTGCTCGCACTTCTCCGGGTTGACCGGGATGTTGTTCTTCAGGTAATCAGCCATGATCGGCTCGACTTCCGCGAAGATCTTCGGAGTGAAACCCCAGAAGTTCATTGATACCAGCGTATCGTCCGGCAGTTCCTCCGGCTTGCCGTTCCGGATCGCGATGCACTTCCCATCTTTCTTGGCAATCTCCTTGATTTCCACGATATCGGTCAGATAGCCTTCCGGATTTGTCTGGCAGACGCCGCGGGTTACGGTGCCGTGGTCGGTCAGCGTGTTTCTGCACTGCCAGCCCACCATCGCGTATTTGTCATCTTCGATCTCATTGCAGAGATAGTCATAAATTGTCTTATAGGCGTTGCGGCCATAGAAGTCATCCGCGTTGATGATCGCAAACGGTCCGTCCACGATATCCCGGCAGGCCCACAGGGCATGGGTTGTGCCCCACGGCTTGGTTCTGCCTTCCGGCACTTCCAGGCCGTCCGGCAGGTCATGCATATCCTGATAGGCGAAGCCGACCTCCATGTGCCGTTCTACCCGGTCAGTCAGGCAGGAACGGAAGACAGCCTCGTGTTCCTTCTTGATGATCAGTATTACTTTTTCAAAGCCGGCCCGGTATGCGTCATAGATGGAAAACTCGATAATCGGTTCACCGTGATTGCCCACGCCGTCAATCTGTTTCATTCCTCCATAGCGGCTGCCGATGCCCGCTGCTAAAATTACCAGTACCGGTTTTTTCATGATCGATTTATGAAACTCCTTTCGAAATTGTTCAAATTGATTATAGCATTACACTTTCGGAAAAGCGAACAGGGTATAATATGCACATAAAGGAATAATGTCACATGAAAGAACTGATACTGGCCAGTCAGTCACCCCGGCGGCGGGAACTGCTGGCAAAATGCACGGAACGGTTTACCGTGGAAGCAGCGGATATTGAGGAAATGATGAATCCGCAGAAGCCGCTGAGTGAGGAAATACAGAAACTGGCCAAAGCCAAGGCGGCGGCTGTCTATGCGAAACACCCCGAAGCGCTGGTGCTGGGATCGGACACGATTGTCGTGCTGGACGGGGAAGTACTGGGCAAACCGGTGGACGCGGACGATGCCGTCCGGATGCTGAAGGAACTCTCGGGCAAGACGCACCAGGTGCTGACCGGTGTCTGCCTGCTGGGCCCGGGGTTCTGTCAGACGGATGTCTCCGTCAGTCATGTGACCTTTGCGGCCATGAGCGAGGCGGAGATCAGGGAATATGCGGCCTCCGGTGATCCGCTGGACAAAGCCGGGGCATACGGCATCCAGAGCATGGCAGCCAGGTATATCACCGGCATTGAAGGGGATTACTATGCGATTATGGGTCTGCCGGTGCACCTGGTATATGAACTGCTGAAACAGGCCGGCTTCTGAAACAGTGCGGAACCGGCAGAAAGGGAAGGAAATATGGAAGACATGATGAAGATTGAAAACACGGTCAGGGATCTGATTGCCTATGGACTGGAACGGAGCCTGATCGGTGCGGATGATGTGTACTATGCGGCCAACGGGATTTTTGATGCGCTGCAGCTGGAACCGGAAGGGGACTTTGACCCGCACGGCGGCACGGCTGAACGGCCGCTGGAGGATATGCTGGCCGAGCTGCTGGCGGATGCCGTAAACCGGGGAGTCATCGCCGGCGGGATCGCTTCCCGGGACCTGCTCGATACCCGGATCATGGGCGTGCTGACCCCAAGGCCTTCGGAAGTGACAGCGGCGTTTGCGGCGCGGGAGAAGGAATCCCCGGCAGCGGCGACAGATTATTTCTACCGGCTGGCCCGGGATACGGATTACATCCGCACTTACAGGGTCAGGAAAGACCGCAAATGGCAGGCTGAAACCCCGTATGGGGCGCTGGATATCACCATCAACCTGTCCAAACCGGAAAAGGATCCGGCAGCCATTGCCGCGGCCCTGACCAAGAAGCAGGATGCTTATCCGAAATGTCTTCTCTGTGTGCAGAATGAAGGATATCACGGCCGGCTTGATCATCCGGCCAGACAGAATCTGCGGCTGATTCCCATGACCCTTGCCGGGGAAAACTGGTTCATGCAGTATTCACCGTATGTCTATTACAACGAGCACTGCATCGTGCTGTCGGCCCGGCATACCCCGATGGTCATTGACCATAACACGTTTGTGCGGCTGCTGCAGTTCGTGACCCGGTTCCCGCATTATATCCTCGGTTCCAACGCGGACCTGCCGATTGTCGGCGGTTCGATCCTGACCCATGAGCACTACCAGGGCGGCCGATATGAATTCCCGATGGCCCGGGCCGGCATCCGGCAGGAAGTGCAGTTCAGCGGCTTTGAAGATATCAGGGCAGGCATTGTGAACTGGCCGATGTCCGTGCTCCGTCTGCAGGGTAATGATACCAGCCGGCTGGTCGAACTGGCCGACCGCATCCTCTGTGCCTGGCGCAATTACAAGGACGAAGCGGCGGATATCCTGGCTTTCACCGATCCGGAGGGAAGGATCTGCCAGGCGGATTACGCGCATCTGCCGGAGGGC
Source organism: Solobacterium sp. (assembly GCA_016280695.1). GTDB lineage: Bacteria > Bacillota_I > Bacilli_A > Erysipelotrichales > Erysipelotrichaceae > Bulleidia. The sequence continues at coordinate 9,000 of JAEEHG010000185.1, forward strand.
GTTGCCCCGCACAACACAATCACCCCGATTGCCCGCTGCCGGGACGGGCTGTTTGAACTGGACCTGGTGCTGCGCAACAACCGCACGACAGAGGAACATCCGCTGGGCATCTTCCACCCGCATGCCGAGCTGCATCATATCAAGAAAGAAAACATCGGCCTGATCGAGGTGATGGGGCTGGCGGTCCTGCCGGCCAGGCTGCTGGGTGAAATGGAACAGCTCCGGCAGGCCATGCTGGACGGGCTAGATATCCATGCGATTCCCGAACTGGCAGCGCATGCGGACTGGGCCGACGGGATCCGTTCTGCTTATCCGGCATACCGCCGGGATGCGGCGGCGGAAACGATCCGGACCGCGGGCCGCGCGAAGGCAGAGGAAGAACTTGCCGGCATCATTGAAAAGGAGATCGGCGTGGTCTTCTCACAGGTGCTGGAACATGCCGGGGTCTTCAAGAATACACCTGCCGGCAACGACGGCTTCCTGCGCTTTGTCAGCACCCTGAACAGGTAAACGCGTACTTTCCGGAACAGGCTTCTGCCTTTGACAGGCAGAAGCCTTTTTTCTGTTTTACATATTGGGGCGGGAATGGGTTATCATGTACATAGAGTGAATAGACGTGCACATGTTTTCATTATGAAAACGAAGCGCCCGGAGGAATCATGATGCAAGAACAGAACAAGGCCCTGAAGGCCTGGCGGCTGACGGCGATCATCGCCATCTGCCTGCTGGTAATTACCAATCTGATGCATTTTGCGGGAACCGGAAGCCGCGGGGAAGAACCGGCGGAACCGGAACCGGCTGAGACAGAAACAGCGGAGAAATCCGCGGCGGAAGTCCTGTCGCTGTGGCAGGAAGACGCGCCGGCCCGCAAAGAACTCATTTCGTTTATGGAAGCCGTCACGGACCCGGACAGCCCGGATTATATTCCGGTGGAAAACCGGATTGCCGTGTTTGATCTGGACGGGACCCTGTTCTGCGAAACTGATCCGAATTACTTTGACTATACCCTGCTGGTGCACCGGGTTCTGGAAGATCCGGATTATATTGACAAAGCCAGCGATTTCGAAAAGGAGATTGCCGGCAAAATCGTGGAGCAGAACGAGACCGGCGCGTCATTTGCCGGGCTTGAAGTTGATCATGGTCAGGCGATCGCTTCCTCCTTTGCCGGCATGACCCTGGCGGAATTCAATGCGTATATCCAGGAGTTCAAGCAGCTGCCGATGCCGGGTTATGAAGGCATGAAGCGCGGCGAGGGCTGGTATCAGCCGATGCTGGAAGTCGTGAATTACCTGCAGGAAAATGATTTTACCGTCTATGTGGTCAGCGGCACGGACCGCTTCATCGTCCGGGGCATTGTCGACCAGTCCCCGCTGCATGTGCCGATGGGACAGATCATCGGATCTGACGAGACGGTCGTGACCCGCAAGCAGGGCGGCACGGACGGGCTTGGCTATGTGTTTGACGACCAGGACGAACTGGTGCTGGGCGGCGAATTCATCATCAAGAACCTGAAGATGAACAAGGTCGCGGTGATTGTCCAGGAGATCGGTGTGCAGCCGGTGCTCTCCTTCGGCAACAGCACCGGTGATTCCAGCATGGCTGAATATGTCACGACCGGCAATCCGTACCGCAGTCTGGCCTTCATGCTGTGCTGCGACGATACCGAACGGGAAAACGGCAACACGGCAAAGGCTGACAAGATGTATGAACTCTGCCGGCAGTATGACTGGATCCCGGTATCCATGAAGAATGACTGGACAACTATTTACGGAGACGGGGTTGTCAGGAAAAAGACAACGGAATAAACAGGAGAAACAATAATGCTGAAGATCAATAAGACAACTGATGCCGGCAAGGTCAACATCAGTCTGGAGGGCAGACTGGATACCGTAACCTCGCCGGAACTGGAAGCCGAACTGAAGGAAACCATGGACGGGATCAGCGAACTGACACTGGATTTTGCTGCCCTTGACTACGTCTCATCCGCCGGCCTGCGGGTGCTGCTGGCGGCCCAGAAAACCATGATGAATCAGGGCACGATGAAAATCGTGAACGTTAATGAGGTCGTTATGGAAATCTTTGAAGTTACCGGATTCACTGACATTCTGAAAATCGAGCCGTAAGGCTGAACAGGCATAGACAGGAGAAACAGTATGACGCAGATGGACAACACAGTAATGATCAGGCTGAGCGGCCGGATCGATTCGGCCAATTCCGCCGAAATTGAAAACGATATTCTGAAACAGCTGGAAGGAAAAACGGATACCGCTGTCACCCTGGATGTTGAAGAACTGGAATATATATCCAGTGCCGGCCTGCGGGTGATTCTGCGGGTGAAGAAAACATGGCCGGATGTCAGGATCATCAACGCCTCACCGGAAGTCTATGAAATTCTTGAAACGACCGGATTTACGGAGATGATGACGGTAGAGAAAGCGTATAAAGTCATTTCTGTGGAGGGATGTGAAGTCATCGGTGAAGGCTTCAACGGAAAGGTATACCGGGTTGACAAGGACAATGTTGTCAAAGTCTATAAAAACGCGGACGCACTGGCGGATATCCAGCATGAGCGGGAAGTGGCCCGGCTGGCGCTGATCCTGGGCGTGCCGACTGCCATTTCCTACGACGTCGTGAAGGTCGGTGACAGTTACGGCTCGGTTTTTGAACTGCTCAATGCCCGTTCCTTTGCCAAGATCCTGGCTGATGAGCCGGAGCGGATGGACTGGTGTGTCAGTGAGTATATCAATCTGCTGAAGAAAGTTCACGGCATCACGGTGCCGGAAGGCAAACTGCCTTCGTCCAAAGAGAAAATCGTCAAGTGGGAGAATGAAATCAGGGCGGATCTGCCGGAAGCCGAAAGCAGGAAGCTGGAGCAGCTGATTGCGGGCCTGCCGGATTCCGACCATATGATCCACGGGGATTACCATACAAAGAATATCGTGCTGGCCGGTGATGAAGTCCTGCTGATTGACATGGATACACTCTGTGCCGGGTATCCGATCTATGAACTGGCCCAGATGTACAACTCCTACATCGGCTTCTCTGAATATAATCCGGAAATTGTCAGGGACTTCCAGGGCTTCAGTCCGGAAACAGCCCGGACATTCTGGCATAAGTGCCTGCAGGCCTATTTTGAGACGGAAGACGAGGAAAAACTGAAAAAACTGGAAGACAAGATCCGCTGCGTATCCTATACCCGGCTGATCAGCTGGAAGTACCGGCATCCTTCCAATAACTCGGAGGAGGACAAGGTGACTGCCGAGCTCTGGAAGAGCCATCTTTCGGAGCTGCTCGAACGGGTTGACTCGCTGTCCTTTGAGGACGGGGATACAGATGCCCAGGGTGGCTGACTGCACCGGCCGGGTAATAATTCTATGAAAGAACTGACAATTGCGGCCCGGATTGAAAGCATTCCGACCGTGACAGCTTTTGTGGAGGAGCAGCTTGAAAAGCTGGACTGCAGCCGGAAAGCGCAGATCCAGATCGCGGTGGCCGTCGATGAGATTTTCAGCAACATTGCCAGGTATGCCTACGGCCCCGAAGGCGGCGAGGCGACAGTCCGGGTGGAGACGGAGAAGGACCCGGCTGCGGTGGTGATTGCCTTTATCGATCATGGCCGGCCGTTTGACCCGCTGGCGAAGCCGGATCCGGACCTGATGCTGGGACCGGAGGAAAGAAATATCGGCGGGCTGGGTATTTATCTGGTGAAAAAAACCATGGATGATGTGCACTACGAATACAGCGGCGGTCAGAATATTCTGACGATCAGGAAGCAGGTCAGCTGAATACGGCAGCCGGATACGGGAGGAAACCATGACGGATATCAAAGCGATCTTTTTCGATGTGGACGGTACGCTGATGTCGCATAAGCAGAATGATGTGCCGGCCAGTACCCGGCGGGCGCTGCATGAGCTCCGGCTCAGGGGCATCAAAACAGTGGTTGCGACCGGGCGGCATATGATCGAACTGTCCAAACTGCCGGTCAGTGATATTCCGTTTGACGGCTACCTCACACTGAACGGGAACCTGATGCTGGATGCCAGCCGGAAAGTATATGCCGGAACCCCGATTGACAAGGGGGAAATGGAAGTCCTGTCACGGATCTTCACAGCCAAGCGCATTCCGTTTGTCATGATCGGCGAAAACGACCGGTACATCAACTACATCAATGAAACCGTGATCAAAACCCAGCATGATACCAAGGGAACCGTACCGGAAGTCGGCGGTTATACAGGGGAAAACGTCTATCAGATCCTGGCTTTTGTCCCGCAGCATCAGAAACAGCTGCTGGATGATCTTCTGGATGAGTGCTCGGTTACCAGCTGGAACGATACCGGCATTGATATTATCCCGAAGGGCGGCGGAAAGTCCGCGGGGATTCAGAAATTCCTGGATGAAGAAGGACTGGACCGTTCCCAGATCATGGCTTTCGGGGACGGCGAGAATGATATCGAGATGCTGAAGTTTGCCGGAATCGGCGTAGCCATGGGCAATGCCAGTGATACTGTCAAGGCGGCGGCTGATTATGTTACGGATTCAGTGGATAACCGCGGTATTGAGAAGGCTCTGAGACACTTCGGATTGATTGAGTAAAAGGGGATATATGTCTTTTAAAGCGGAAACGGGAAACAGCGCGATTGTCAGGAAGACACTCTTCAGGCTTCTGCCGGCGCAGATCATGCTGGCATCCTCGAGTGCTTTAACCGTTATCATTTCAAGCCTGTTTGCCGGCAATGTCATCGGGCCTGAAGCGATGACGGCAGTGGGCCTGTACAGTCCTGTAAATATGCTGATCGGTGCGCTTACCCTGATGATGGTTTCCGGTTCACAGATACTTTGCGGCCGGTATATGGGAAAGAACCAGCTGGAACAGACAGGCGCTGTTTTCACGCTGGATCTTGTAACAACCCTGACTGCCGCGGCTGTAATCATACTGATTCTTCTGCTTGGGGCCGGACTTAATCTGACCGTGTGGATCTGTGCAGATGCCGCCGCGAGAGCCTATCTGAATCTGTACATTATCGGTCAGGCGGCCGGAGTGATCCCGCTGATGATGACGCAGCAGCTGGCAGCGTTTCTTTCCCTGGAGAACCAGAACCGGCGGACAACTGCCGGGGTCGCGGTACTGCTTGCCGCAACGCTGCTGTTCAATTACCTGTTCGTTGTCAGAATGCACGCCGGTACCCTGGGGCTGGCGCTGGCGGCCTCGCTGTCGCAATGGGCGCTTCTGTCTGTTCAGGCCGGGTATTTCCTTTCCGGAAAGTCCAAGGTGAAATTCAAACGCAGCAGTATGCGGCGGCATGACGCTGTGGAAATAATCCTGCTCGGGGCGGCCGGTTCCATCAGTTACTGCTGGCAGGCGCTGCGCGGACTGGTTCTCAATAACCTGATCCTGCAGTATGTCGGCAGTGCCGGGGTTTCCGCGCTGGCTACGGCCAATACGCTGCTGAGTGTATTCTGGGCTGTCCCGGCCGGCATGATTGCGGTTTCGCGCATGCTGATGAGTGTGGCGGTCGGGGAAGAAGACCGTCAGACACTGATTGATGTCATGAAAAACATGATACGGCGATTTGTCCCGCTGACGGCGGTCATGGCTGTTTGCCTGGCCGCATGCGCAGTGACGTTTACCCGGCTGTATTACCGTGATGCTGCCGCGCCGGTGTACCAGATGACGGTGCAGGGATTCAGGCTGCTGCCGTTATGCATGCCGCTGTCTGTGATCTGCATGCATTTTGTCGGGCTGAACCAGGTTTTCGGAAAACAGCTTCCGGTAAATCTTCTGTCGCTGCTGGACGGGGTTGTATTCGTTGCCGGATTCTCTGCTCTGCTGACCCCGGCGTGGGGACTGCGGGGTGTTTACATTGCGAATATTCTGAACGGGCTGTGCCTGCTGCCGGTCATATTCTGCTATGCCTGTCTGCACCGCCGCAGGCTGCCGGAAACTCCGGAAGCCGTGCTTGCCCTGCCGGATACCTTCGGGGCAGAGGACGGTGACCGGATGGATATGACAATGGCAAGCATGGAAGAAGTGGTTAATGTCGCACAGCAGGTGGGGGCTTTCTGCCGGACGAAAGGTTTTGATGAAAGGAAATCCGAACTGGCCGGGCTGGCAATGGAGGAGATGGCCGGCAATGTCGTGGCCCATGGTTTCCGGAAAGACAGCAAAAAACACGCGGTGGATATCCGGGTAGTCTGCAAGGCGGATGATCTGATTCTCAGGATCAGGGATGACTGTGTACCGTTTGATCCGGAGGAGCGGAGCCGGATCGTTGACCCGGAAGATATTACAAAGAATATCGGCATCCGGATGATCTACGGACTTGCCGAACAGGTCCGGTATCAGAACATGCTGGGCCTGAATGTACTGACGATCCGGATGTAGGCCCGCACCGGATACTTGCTTAGGGGAGAACAGAGTGAATCAGATTGTTATTACAGGACTTATCTCAGTGGCTGCATTCGGGTTGTTTGCCTACTCGTTTCATAAGGACAGAAGCAGATACCGCAACTGCAATCTTCTTTTTCTGGCACTGCTTTCGCTGATTCCTTTTACTGTGGCGCTATCCGGGGAAAACAGCGGCAGGGTTCTGTTTGTCATCGGCATGACGGTTTTTATTTCATTGATGATCGTTCCGTTCTTCCTGATTCATAACGGCATCGTGATGATCCGGCGTGAAGGCCATCAGATTGCGCATATGCTGTCACTGGTGCTGGGGCTCCTTATCCTGATCGGGGAAATCGCGACCATTGCCGCTGTGCTTATCTATTACACAGGGGACCCGGACCTGATCCCGGAAACATCCCGGCTGTTTGTACGCGGGATCATGGTCTTTATCAGTGTTTCAGTCATATACGGATCCATGGCGTTTCTGATCTTCATGATCTACTCTGTTTTCCTGATGATCATTCCGATAAAAAGGGACTTTGATTATGTCATTATCCTGGGGGCCGGACTGATTGACGGCAGCCGGATTTCCCGGCTGCTCAGAGACCGGCTGGACAAAGCCATCGCGGTTTACCGACGTGATCCGACACCGCCTGTCCTGATTGCTTCCGGCGGGCAGGGCGGCGATGAAACCATTTCGGAAGCTGCCGCCATGAAGCACTATCTCGTGAACCGGGGCATCCCGGAAATGGATGTCCTCGTGGAAGACCAGTCGAAAAACACCTTGGAAAACCTGAAGAATTCCAAGGCAATTCTCGATGAGTTTGACGGGCGGAAATACACGGCGCTGGTCACCGGCAATTATCATGTGTACCGGGCTCTTCGGAATTGCCGGAAAATCGGCCTTGCGTGTACAGGAATCGGCAGCCGGGTTGCCTTCTATTTCTGGCCGAGTGCCCTGATCCGTGAATTCATCGCGGTTCATACCGAACCGAAACATGCCGTGTTATACGGATCCGGCTGGCTGTTCTGGCTGCTGGTCGGGTTCAGGATTTTCGGCATAATATAATGTCAATTCCGGCCGGTAAGACAGAAAGCCGCATGACATGAACCAGTCAACGAAAAGTATTTTCACAGTAAAATCAACTGCAAGGAACGGCATATGACGAAGGAGAGAGGCAGATGTCTGATGACCTGCTGTATCAAAAATATCTGAACGGCGATCAAGCGGCCGGGGATGAACTTATGCTTCGCTACGGTGATTCCCTCACGGCCTATCTGGACGCTTTTCTTCATAATATACAGGATGCCGAAGATCTGATGATCGATTGTTTTACCGTTATCCTTGTCAATAAACCCAGGATTGCGGAAGGCTGTTTCCGGGCATACCTTTTCAAGATGGCACGGAACATGGCAAACCGCCTCTGGAGGGTCCGGCTCAGAAGGAAGGAATTCAGCCTCGATGAGAATCTGATTGAGACACTGCCGGCTTATGATGAAACATCGCCGGAAGCCATTTTTCACAGGAATGAGCGCAGCGCTGTTCTGCAGAAATGCCTGAACCGCATTGCCCCGCAGTACCGTGAAGCTCTTTGGCTGGTATATATGATGGATCTGCGTTACGCAGATGCCGCAATGGTCCTGGGATGCGGGACAAAGCGGGTGGAAAACTTATTGAGCAACGGGAAGGCAAGGCTTCGCCTGGAACTGGAAAAGGAGGGCATCACACATGCGGACATCTGAAGAACGTATACTGGAACTGCACGAGCGTATGAGTTTGATGCAGAGCCGGAAGCGGCACAATAAATACATCATGCAGTGCGCGGCCGCCGGGACTGCCTGTCTTGCCATCATGGTGCTGCTGGGGTTCGTTATTGCCGGGGCGCCGGTTCACAGCATGCCGGTCCGCCCGGACGGTATCTCTGCCAGCATCTTTGCGGATCATGCAGTACTGGGATATATCATCATTGCCCTGCTGGCATTCTGCCTGGGCGTATCGTTTACGATATTCTGTTACCGGCTGCGGAAACACACGGAGGAACGCAATGATTGAAAGCATTGAAAATGCACTGCAAATCATCGTCCTGCTGATCTGTTCCGGAATCGCATTGTATCGGGCAATTGCCAATCACAGCCAGACATGGGTTTTGGCATTCCTGTTCTTCGGCAGCTGGCTTCTGGGGGATATTTACTGGCTGGTATGCCTGCTGTTTTACGGCCAGACCCCGCAGATTTCCATCGTATCTGATCTGAGCTGGTATGGTTCCTATATTTTTCTGTATCTTCTGCTGTACCACAGCTCCGCCCCTGACAAAGACAACAGAAAACACCGGCTTCCGTGGCTTGGCCCGGTCTTTGCGGCCGGAATGGCAGTCTTCTTCATAACGCAGGGCGAGCTTCTGAGTAATCTGATCTATGCATCACTGATGGGGCTTCTTCTGTTTGCTGCCCTCAACCGGCAGATTGACCGGAAACGCTATCAGAACCAGCAATTATTGTCCAGTATGATCCTGCTGTTCTGCCTGCTTGAATACGGACTCTGGACCGCATCCTGTTTCTGGAAAACGGATACATTGTCCAATCCATATTACTGGTTTGACTTTCTTCTGACTGTCAGTTTTGTTTTCTTCCTCCCGGCAATCAAAAAGGCGGTGACAGAATGAATTATATTGAAAATTCCTATATCTGCCTGGCGGCGCCGGTCCTGCTGGCAATTCTGTGCCTGCGGGGCCCCGGGCGCAGAAGCCTTGCGTTCGTATTGTCGGGTATGACAGTCTGCCTGCTCTCGGCATATATCAGTACGTTTCTTGCCGGTTCGGCAGGTGTAGACCTGACAACCGCCTCTTATGAGATATCCCCGGCAGTTGAGGAGATCATGAAATCCCTGCCGCTGCTGTTTTACGTTCTGGTATTTGAACCGGACAGGGGAACCGTTATTGCCGGGGCCCTGCTTGTGGCAGTCGGTTTTGCCACATTTGAGAACGTCTGTTTCCTGACATCCTACGGCACGTCAGATCTGCTGCATCTGATGATCCGCGGCTTCGGTACGGGGGCCATGCACGTTGTATGCGGCATGATCATAGCTGTCAGCCTGCTTTATCTCTGGGACCGGCTGCGCCTGAGGATTGCCGGTACGTTCGCAGTCCTGTGTCTTGTTGTTACTTTTCATGCAGTCTTCAATATCTTCGTCAATCAGGCCGGTATCGTATTCTGGATCGGCAGTCTAATACCGCTGATAGTGATTCTTGTATATCTGATATTCATCCGGAACAGAGTCGGCACAAGCTGATCTTTACTTCCGGTCCGCATCCCGGCAACGGGATGTTTTTTTTTGCGCGTTTTTGAAAAAAATTCAGAAACAGGTTAGTGATTTCTGCTGTTTCCGGACACGTATTATGTGGAGGAGCATTTCAGAAAGGAGGGGTGTTCTGTGATGACAGCAGAAGAAAGGGTTTCTTCCCTGCACAAACGGATGGATACCATGCGTAAAGTGCAGGAGCGCAGAAAAACAGGCGCTGCAGGAATACTCAGCATCGGCTTTGCTTCGTGCCTGCTCTTTCTGCTCCTGGCAGAAGGAACAGCCCATTCCAGCGGTGCAGGGATGTACAGCGGATCATCATTGCTGTTTGAAGGGGCAGGAGGTTATGTCCTGGTCGCTGTCATTGCCTTTACAGCAGCCGTAATCACGACAGTACTGTGCATGCGCTATAAGAACAAGAATAAAGATACTCACGATAAATATAACCAGCAAGGGAGGAAATCATCATGAATAAAACCCGTCTATTGAAAAGGATAATAAGCCTGTTGACAGTTTTGGTGCTGACCCTGGCGCTGATGCCCATCAACATTCTGACCCTGAAAGCAGGAGGAGCGGATGAGATTGAAGAGCCGGAAATGACTGAAACAATCACAGATGATACACCGGTCGCGGCCGATGACACCGGTAACTCGTATGATGTAAGTTACGATTCCGGTGATTATTCCGTGCCGGCAGAACAAAGTGTAAATGATGTTCCATATATTGAAGCTGTTGCTCAGGCTGCCGAACCGGTCACAGTACCGACGGTTGAACCGGCGGCAGAACCGATTGCAGAGAGAGTGACAGCGCCGGCTGTGGAGAGTGTAACAGAATCAGGCACTGAGACTGACAAAGCAGTGACGGTCACTCCGGAAAAGACCACGGATGAGCCGGGTGTTGATCCTGCCGCGGAAGCGTTGACAGATTCAGATGGAGATATGGCTGCAGAGGAAGCAGCAGAAATGACGGATGAGTCTTCTGCAGAAGAAATGGCAGAGCTGGCAGAAACAGTCACATATACGGTAACCTTTGACGCAAACGGACATGGTACCGCGCCGGCAGATGTCACGGCAGAACAGGATGCCACCATCAGCGAACCGGATGCACTTTCAGAGGACGGTTATACATTTACCGGTTGGTACAAGGAAGCTGCTGCAGATGAATTGTGGGATTTCGCAGAAGACAAAGTGACGGAAGATATCACCCTCTATGCAGGCTGGATAGAAGATGAACTGGCAGTAACTGAAGAGGCTGCTGTCACCTTTACTGTCTCCTTTGACGCAAATGGACATGGTACTGCACCGGA
>JAEEHG010000186.1 GCA_016280695.1 Solobacterium sp.
ATGGAATTCGTTCTTCAGCGGCACCGGGGTGAACAGTTCCCCGTAGTGCTTCTCCCAGAGGGCATCCGCGCCCTGCAGCTTGCTGCGGTGAATCGACAGCCTGTCACTCAGATAGAATACACAGCTGGCATGATCGCACTCAGTCAGATCGATCCGGGCCAGGCCGCCGATTGCGAAACTCTGGTCCTTGTTGACCTGGTAGACCTGCGGCTTGATCATGCGGGCCGGCAGGATCGTCTTCAGATCCTCCTCGTGCACTTCCATCAGCAGGCTGTCACCGATCTCGATACCCGGCGTATCAATGTAGTCGATGCCGTCAATTTCCATATGGTTGAATTCCAGGGTTGTGCCCGGATAGCGGCTGCTGGTCAGCACTTCCTCCCCAAGCAGGTGATTGAGCAGGGTGCTCTTGCCGGAATTGGCCCGGCCCATAACCACTACCGGCCGGCCGGCATAGCTCATCCGGACCGCGTTGCGCACTTCCTCGATGCCTTCACTCTGCAGTTTGGAGGTCAGCACCAGGCCTTTGACCTGGATGCCCATCTCCCGCAGACGGCCGAAGACAAAGCGGGCAATCTTTTCATGGTTCAGGGTATCCGGCAGGATATCCCGCTTGGCACAGACAAGGATGATATCCTTGTTGTCCAGGCGCCGGGAAAGTCCCGGGATCATGCCGGCTTCAAAATCGAACAGATCCACCACCCACAGCACCAGGGCATCCAGACGGCGGATTTCCTCCAGGACCAGGTCAGGATCAATCCCGGTCCGCATGGAGACCGTCAGATCATCATAGTGAATCAGGCGGAAGCAGCGCTGGCAGTAGTCATTTTCTGCCTTCGGGGTATAACCCGGCAGGGTCCTGTCTTCTGTCTGCAGCACGGCTCCGCAGCCACGGCAACGTTTCATTCCTTTTCACCTTCTTCATCAAAGAGACTCAGCCTTTCCACATCCGGATGGCTTTCTTCTTTCTTGGCAGCCAGCACTTCCGGCGGAATTTCCACCATGCGGCAGTCCTCAATGCCCCGGCGCAGATACCATCCGGCCTTCAGGCTCAGCGGCGTGCTGAACGTGGTGTCGGTGGTCTTCAGCGGGATTTCGGAAGCTTTCAGCAGATGCTCCTCCGGATCATAGAACGCCAGGATATCACCCGGTGCAACCGGTCTTGCCAGCAGCAGTTCATTCGGGTTGGATTTGACTTTCTTGGCGATCAGGCTGCCCTTCACCGGCCGGTTTCCCTGCTGGATATCATCCAGCCGGACCCGTTTCATGGCCCCGTTGCGGCAGACATACAGGACGCCCTGCACACCCCGGCGCAGCGGGCAGACAAAGGCCAGCCGGTCATCGGCGCTGAGATTGACAGCTTTGACGCCCTTGGCCCTGATCCCGGTTTCCGGTACCTGGTCCAGACTGTAGCGGCTGGCGAAGCCGTCCCTGGTTACCAGCGTGACCGCATCATCCGGGTAGGCCGCAAACGCGGTCAGCAGTTCAGCCTGCGGGCCCAGGTTCATGGCCGGCATGACCCGGCTGTTGCGCTGGACCTGCCAGGCGGAAGCCGGTGTTTTCTTGATAAATCCGTCCGAGGAAGCCGTCACGATCCAGGCATAGGTGTCAAAACTGTGGATCACAATGACATTGCGGATCTTGTCGTCACCTTCGATCCGCACCACTTTGTTCAGGTGCATGCCGAGGTCCTTCCATTTGCCCTCATCGATCTGCCAGACCGGCAGGCAGGCATAATTGCCCTTCGAGGTGAACAGCAGCAGCGTATCGAGCGTATCACACTCGATATGGCCGATCAGTTCATCCCCTTCCTTCAGACCGGTCGGGGTGCCCTCGCTGGCCCCGTAGGAACGCAGGGAGACCCGCTTGACATAACCGTCCCGGCTCACGGTTGCGACCACCCGCTCGCTGGCAGCCATGCTGGAGCGGTTGATGACCAGTTCGCTGATTTCATCCTCGATCTGCGTCCGGCGCTCCTGGCCGTATTCCCTGCGGACGGCCTTGAGTTCCTGCACGATGACATGGGTCAGGATGCTCGGGTTTTCGAGGATGGACCTTGTTTCTTCAATCTGGTTGACCAGTTCGGCAAACTCCTCCCGCAGTTCATAGATATCCGTGTTGGACAGCCGGTACAGCCGCAGGGTGACGATCGCTTCGGCCTGGGGTTCATCAAAGCCGAACTCCGCCATCAGGTTCCGCTTGGCGTCCGCCTTGTCCTGTGAATGCCGGATGATATCGATGATCTGGTCAAGAATCGATACGGCCTTCATGAGGCCTTCGATGACATGGCACCGTTTCTCCATGCGGTCCAGTTCAAACCGGGAACGGCGGATAACCACTTCCTTGCGGAAGGCAATAAACGCGTCCAGCAGCCCGAGCAGGCCCACCTGCACCGGCCGCTTATCGATAATCGCCACATTGTTGTAGCTGTAATAGATCTGCAGGTCGGTATTCTTGTAGAAATAATTCAGGATCATGTTCGCGTCGGCGTCCTTGCGCACATCGACAACGATCCTGAGACCGGTCCGGTCAGTTTCATCCCGGACATCAAGAATCCCGTCAATATCGCGGGACAGCCGGATCTCGTCCATCTTCTTGACCAGGTCACTCTTGATGACTTCATACGGGATTTCCGTAATGACGATCTGCCGGCAGGTCTTGGCCTGGACAATTTCCGCCCTGGCCCGCACGACCACCCGGCCATGGCCGGTTTCAAACGCTTCGCGGATGCCCTGGGCCCCCTGCACGATCCCGCCGGTGGGGAAATCCGGGCCGGGGATCAGCTCAATAATCTCAGACAGCTCGCAGCCGGGATTCTGCAGACGGTAAATCGCCGCGTCCACGACTTCGCTCAGATTGTGCGGCGGCATGTTGGTCGCGTAACCGGCCGCGATACCGGTCGCCCCGTTGACCAGCATGACCGGAAACGGCACCGGCAAAACCGTCGGTTCGTTTTCCGTATCATCGAAGTTCGGAGCCATCTCCACGGTATCCTTATCCAGGTCATCTTCCATGATCTGCGTGACCTTGGCCAGGCGCACTTCGGTATAACGCATCGCCGCAGCCGGGTCATCATCAATGGAACCGTTGTTGCCGTGCATATCGATCAGCGGCAGCCGTACTTTCCAGTCCTGGGACATGCGGACCATCGCGTCATAGACCGAGGTGTCCCCGTGCGGGTGATAGTTGCCGATGACCAGGCCGACGGTCTTGGCTGATTTGCGGTACGGGTGATCCCAGGTATTGCCGTCATGGTACATGGCATAAAGAATCCGGCGCTGGACCGGCTTCAGCCCGTCCCGGGCATCCGGCAGGGCCCGCTCCTGAATGATATATTTGGCATAACGGCCAAACCGGTCGCCCATGACATCTTCCAGCAGCACCGGCACATATTTTGTATTGTCTTCAAATTCGTTCTTTCTTGCCATTATGCGTCCACCTTGAAATCATCCTCCAGCGTGAAGGAGATATTGTCTTCGATCCACTTGCGGCGCCGGTCGGCCTTGTCGCCCATCAGCACCGATACCCGCTTGTCAGCCAGCATTTCATCCTGGATGCCGACCCGGATCAGGGTCCGGCTGGCCGGATCCATGGTTGTCTCCCACAACTGGGTGGCATTCATTTCACCAAGGCCTTTATAGCGCTGCACTTCGATCCGGCCCAGTTTTTTGCGGACCGCGTCGAGTTCATCATCGGTGTAGCAGTACTGCGTCTGCTTGCCCTTTGTCACCTTGTACAGCGGCGGCAGCGCAATGTAAACCATGCCCTGCTCCAGCAGCGGCCGCATGTAACGGTAGAAGAAGGTCAGCAGCAGGATCTGGATATGCGAACCGTCATCATCCGCGTCGGTCATGATGATGATCTTGCTGTAATTGGAAGCCTGATAGTCAAAGCTCGGCCCCACGCCGGCATCGATCGCATGAATCAGGGTGTTCAGTTCGAGATTCTTTTCAATCTCGCCCATGGTGCACTTTTCGGTGTTCAGCACCTTGCCCCGCAGCGGCAGGATCGCCTGGTAACGGGAATCCCGGCCCTGCTTGGCACTGCCGCCGGCCGAATCACCCTCGACCAGGAACAGTTCCTTATGCGCCGCATCCCTGGTCTGGGCCGGGGCCAGCTTGCCGGAAAGGATCTTTTCATTCCGGGTTGTCTTCTTTCCCTTGCGGGCATCATCACGGGCCCGCCGGGCTGCTTCCCGGGCCATGGCCGCCTTCATCATCTTGCGGATCAGCCGGACGCTCTGCTCGCCGTTTTCCTCCAGCCAGTAAGCCAGCTTGTCCGCCACCACGGCATCGACTGCCGATTTGGCCTGCGGGGTGCCGAGCTTGCCTTTGGTCTGGCCTTCAAACTGCAGGATCTCCTCCGGCACGGACACGGAAAGAATCGATGTGAGCCCTTCCCGTACATCCCCGCCTTCGAGGTTCTTGTCCTTTTCCTTCAGCAGGCCATGCGTTCTGGCGTAGTCGTTGACAGCCTTGGTAAAGGCCGACTTGTATCCGACCTCGTGCGTGCCGCCGTCGATAGTGCGCACCAGGTTGACAAAACTGTACGTGTTCTCCTGGTAGTCATCGGTATACTGGAAGGCACATTCAATCTTGATGCCCTGTGATTCCCCGCTCAGCTTGACCGGGTTCATCATCGGGGTCCTGTCCTCTGTCAGATAGTTCAGGTATGCCGTCAGGCCGTCATCATAGCAGTATGTTTCACTGGCGGTCCGCCGGCTTCTTTTATCCGTCACGGTCATGGCAATGCCGCTGAGCAGGAAAGCTTTTTCCCGGGCCCGCTCACAGACTGTATCAAACTTGAAATCCACGGTTGTGAAGATCGCCGGGTCCGGCTTGAAGCGGACTGTGGACCCGGTCCGGTTTGTCCGGCCGAGATCTTCCAGCTTGCCGATCTTCTGATCACCGTGCTCAAAACGCATGCGCACCAGCCGGCCGTCATGGGCAACCTCAACTTCAAGCCACTCACTCAGGGCGTTGACCACCGAGGCGCCGACCCCGTGCAGGCCGCCCGCCGTCTTGTATCCGCCTTCACTGGTAAACTTGCCGCCGGCATGCAGAACCGTAAAAATAACCTGCAGGGTATTCACGCCGCTTTCATGCATGCCCGTCGGCATGCCGCGGCCGTCATCCTGTACCGTGCAGGATCCGTCTTCTTCCAGGGTAATGCTGATTTTCCTGCCGTACCCGTTGATTGCCTCGTCGATGGAATTGTCCACGATTTCCCAGATCAGATGATGAAGGCCGCGGCTGTCCGTCGAACCGATATACATGCCCGGGCGTTTGCGGACAGATTCCAGGCCTTTCAGAATCTGAATACTGCTGTCATCATAGCGCTGTGTTTCTGTCATTCAAATCTCCTTGTTAACCGGCAATATTATACCAAAAATTACCACCCTCTGCTCACTGTAAAAAGCAGTCCCGCCAGCGCTCCGGCCGCCTCGTACAGCAATGATGCAGGGCTGATCCGGCCGCCGCAGTAACGGCAGCGGCCATGAACGCGGAGATAGCTGATGACCGGGATCAGGTCCGCCGGTCCCAGCACGTGTCCGCAGTGCTCGCAGACACTCCGCCCCCACACCGGACGGTGATGCTTCAGCCGGCTGATCATACAGCAGGCAAAACTGCCGAGACTGGCCCCGCTCAGCATGCTCAGAAAGAGAATACCCATATATTGATATTATTCACGGCAATCTCCAAAAACCCCGCATTATGGTAGAATAAACCCTGAGGTGAGGCGTTATGAATACTCTGCTTGCCATCGTCATCAGTTATCTCTTCGGATCTGTGCCGTGGGCACTGGTCATCGGCGAAGTTTTTTATCATAAAGATATCCGTAAGGAAGGCTCCGGCAACCTCGGTGCCACCAATGCCGGGCGGGTGTTGGGCAAACCGGCGGCAGTCACCGTTACCGTACTGGATGCCCTGAAGGCCTTCCTGAGCATGCTGATTGCTTCCCGGCTGGCCCCGGAAGCGGTCATCTATGCCGGTCTGGCCTGCTGTGTCGGTCATTGTTTCCCGGTCTTTGCCCAGTTTCACGGCGGCAAGGCTGTGGCCACGACCTACGGATATTTACTGGGTATTGTGTCATTGATGACCGGGCACTGGTTCTGGCAGTTCCTGTTCCCGATCCTGTGCTTCTTCGTTATCCTCTACCTGTTCAAAATGGTATCGGTTGCCAGTATTCTTTCCGTTCTGGCCGCCGTCATTGCCAGCTATGCCCTGAAGTGCGATCTGAGCATCTCACTGTCATTGACGGCCCTGTGGCTGTTTGTCACCTACCGGCACCGCAGCAACCTGCAGCGGGTCATGAACGGCACCGAAAGCAAAATCAAATGGATGGGCTGACCCATCCATTTTTTTTCTTTTCCCGGACAGTTTACCGGCTGTCCTTTTTTTCACTGATTTTTTCCGTTGTCCACGCATCCACAGCCTGCCGCAGCGCACGCATATACGGGATTACATCCATCTCCTTTTTCCCGTATGTGTACTGCAGGTCGTATTCCAGCGGCAGCCACGTGTCCAGATCCGATTCGTTGTGTGAGATCAGCGCCTCGATCCGGTCCAGGGTCTTGTACAGTTTTGCCTCAGGTGTCTGCTGTTCCTTCATCTCGGCAAGCAGGGCCTGCCAGGATTCCTGCTGCGGCTGCGGGAACGAAGCCACCCAGGAAGCGTACAGTTCATCTTCTGTTACCCGGGCCCCATCGGTTTTTTCAAATGTCGGAATATCCCCGGTAAAGGCTTCCCCCAGGTCATGGATCAGGCACATGCGGATCACCCGGTCCATGTCATACCCGGCGAATTCCTCTTCCTCCCGCATGAGCATTGCCATCAGGGCAATCCGCCAGCTGTGGTCTGCCACGCTTTCCCGGCGGTTTTCTTCCGTCCAGCAATGTCTGACGGCTGTCTTCAGTCTGCCTGCTGTCTGCAGGATTTCCAGCATCTTTTCCGGTTTCATCCTCTGTACCTCTCAATCGCCCCGGTTGTGCCGCGGCTGGCGAACATGACCTCCAGATAGCCCGGCCGGTATGGTATAAACGTCCCTGCCGCAATCATCTGCCGCACGGTGTCATAATCAGCCCAGCGCACCCGGGCGACTTCTTCTTTCTGCAGCCGCAGCCCGGACAGATCCACCGGCAGCACCACGGCAAAGAAATCATCGTAAATATTCCGGTCGTGTACGGTCATGACCGGCTCGGTCCCGCTGAAATCATACTGTATGCCCAGCTCTTCGTACAGTTCCCGGGTCGCGGCTTCACGGCTGGTTTCCCCAGCCAGGGCACTGCCGCCGGTCGAGACATCCCAACAGGAAGGCCATTCTTTCTTCACAGCAGTCCGCTGCTGGATCAGCATCTCCCCCTGTTCATTGAAAATGCAGATATGCACCACCTGGTGATAGTCTTCCGGGGCCATTTCCGCCCCCCGCACGCAGCGCCGGCCGGTCAGGTGATGCTCACTGTCCAGGACATCCCACAGTTCCGGGGTGCCTTCACTGTCCAGGATTCCCGGCACAGCCGACAGATCATCGATGATATAGTCCAGGGTCATCCCTTCCGGCAGCGGCAGGTGCCGGGGATTGTACCAGCATGTCCGGATGCCGGCGTTCAGGCCGCCCGGCATGTCACTGGTCAAAGAATCCCCGATGATCATCACTTCGTCAGGATCCGGGTTCCCGATGGCGGCAAAGACATGATCAAAGAACTGCCGGGAGGGCTTCTCGGCCCCGAGCCGCTCGGAAATGAAAACATCGTCAAACACCCGGTCCAGCCCGGACCGGCGCAGTTTCTTCTCCTGGGCAACTTCCGTTCCGTTGGTCACGGCATATTCGAACACCCGGTTTTTCAGCCCGGTAATCAGTTCAAAGGCATTGTCATTGAAACAGATCGTTTCCCCGAGATTGGTCTGATACCTGCGGTTGAATTCTTCGGCTGTGTCTATCGACAGATGATAACGCGAAAAGAACTCCCGGAAACGGCCGATCAGGATCTCCGGCTTGCTCATCTCACCCCGTTCCAGACGCTGCCAGTACTTCTCATTGATGGCCGAGTATACCCGCAGCATCTCATCCGTACAGGTTCCCAGGGAAAACTCCGCAAAACCCATGCGGATGGCATTTTTCTCTGCCTCCATGAAATTCAGCACCGTCCCGTCAATGTCCCACAGCAGTATCTTTATCATGTTTCTGATCCTCTTACGGCTATTAGGATAACACAAACAGGCCGGGACAACAGAAAAACCGGACCGCAGTCCGGTTACTGATTATTTCATGGCCAAAGTCCGGGTGGCATTCAGCACAGCCAGCACCATGACGCCGACATCCGCGAAGACCGCCCACCACATATTGGCATATCCGAAGGCACTCAGCACCAGGCAGATCAGCTTGATACCGATCGCAAATACGACGTTTTCGCGGACAATCCGCAGGCACTTTCTGGCAATCATGACAGCCTTCGGGATCTTGGCTATGTCATCGTCCATCAGCACGATATCCGCCGCTTCAATCGCCGCGTCGGAACCCAGCGCCCCCATGGCAATGCCGACATCAGCCCGGGAGAGCACCGGCGCGTCATTGATGCCGTCACCGACAAAGCACAGCACTTCCTTATCGGTTTTCTCCTGCAGCATCTTTTCGATCCAGGCAACCTTGTCGGCCGGCAGCAGACCCGAATGATACTCATCAACACCGGTCTGGCCGGCAACTGCCGCGGCAGCCTGTTCGGCATCCCCGGTAAGCATCACGGTTCTGCGGATGCCGCATGCTTTCATCTGCCGCAGCGCATCCACCGTGTCTTCCTTCAGCACATCGTTGATCGTGACCGAGCCGAGGAACTGCCCGTCACGGGCCGCGTAGACAATCGTCCCGGCCGCTTCATTCGGGATATACCGTACCCCGAAGCGGTCCATGAGCCGGGCATTCCCGGCCAGGATTTCATGCCCGTCCACCTCGGCTTTAACGCCATGGCCGGCAATTTCCTCCACTGCTCCGACCCGCGACTGGTCCAGCTGCTTTTCAGCTGCCTGACGCAGGCTCTTCGCTACCGGATGGGTGCTGTAGCTTTCCGCCAGGGCCGCGCATTCGAGCAGCTCAGCGGATGTGATCCCTTCCGCCGGAGTTATCTCAGTTACCTCAAAGACACCTTTGGTCAATGTCCCGGTCTTGTCAAAGACCACCACAGAGGCATCCGCCAGGGCTTCCAGATAGTTTGAACCCTTGACCAGGATACCGTTGCGGGATGCACCGCCGATACCGCCGAAGAAACTCAGCGGGATACTGACGACCAGCGCACACGGGCAGCTGATGACCAGGAAAGTCAGGGCCCGGAAGACCCAGGTGCCGAAGTTCCAGCCCTGGCCGGCCAGGCCGAGCACCACCGGCGGGATCACCGCCAGGGCCAGGGCACTGCCGCACACGGCCGGGGTATAGACACGGGCAAATTTGGCAATGAAGTTTTCGGCCTTGGCCTTCTTCATGCTGGAGTTTTCCACCAGGTCCAGGATTCGTGAAACCGTCGATTCTTCAAACGGCTTGGTTGTCCGGACCTTCAGCAGGCCGTTGTTGTTCACGCAGCCGCTGATGACATCATCTCCCGGCATGACTTCCCGGGGCAGGCTTTCCCCGGTCAGGGCCGCCGTGTTCAGACTGGAATTCCCTTCCACAACCACGCCGTCAATCGGGATCCGCTCACCTGGCTGCACGACAATGACCGTGCCGGTTTCCACGTCATCCGGATCCACCTGTTCCAGGGTCCCGTCCTCCTGCTCGATATTGGCATAGTCCGGCCGGATATCCATCAGGGCGGAAATACTGCGGCGGGATCGTCCGACAGCCAGCTGCTGTAACAGTTCGCCGATCTGATAGAACAGCATGACCGCAACACCCTCGGTGGTTTCCCCGAGAATCATCGCGCCGACCGTCGCTGTTGCCATCAGGAAGTTCTCATCGAATACCTGTCTGTTCTTGATGCCCAGCAGAGCCTTTCTGAGGACATCATGGCCGATGATGAAATACGGCACCAGGACAAGCACCCGGTACGTCCAGGCCGGCCAGGCGGTCGTTTTTTCCAGGACAATGACACCGATCAGCAGAACTGCCGAAACAATTATGCGCATCAATGTATTTTTCTGTCTTTTCGTCATATCAGCCAGCCTCCCGGTATTTGTTGTTTACAGCTTGATTTCGCAGTCCGGCTCCACCTTCTGGCAGGCCTTCAGCACTTCCTCCATGACCGCCGGCGCATCGGCGCCTTCCGCGAATTCAACCTTCATTTTCTGGGTCATGAAACTGACAGTGGCCTTGGCGACACCCTCCACCTTGTTGGCTGTGTCCTCCATCTTCTGGGCGCAGTTGGCGCAGTCGACATAGATTTCGTACGTTTTCTTCATGATCATTCCTCTCCTTTTTCATTCTGTTCTTCAAGATGTTCCGTGCCGATCTGCAGGATCTGGGCAACGTGATCATCATCAAGACTGTAATAAATAACCTTTCCGTCCCGGCGGCTCTTCACCAGTTTGGCGTTTTTCAGAATCCGCAGCTGATGGGATATCGCGCTCTGCGTCATGTCCAGGACATCGGCAATTTCCGCCACACAGAGCTCCCCTTTCAGGATGGAATACATGATCTTCACCCGGGTCTGGTCACCGAAGACCTTGAACACTTCCGCCAGGTCATACAGTTCCTCATCAGGCGGCAGTGCGGTCCGGATCCGGGTCATTTTCTCCTTGTCAGTCAGTTCAGTCATCATTTCTCCACTTGAACATATTTACATTTGTTCATATGTACAAATCAAATATATACCTGCCGGCCGGGCCTGTCAATGTTCTTTCCGCATATACATAAAAAAAGCACTGCCGTTGTCCCGCAGTGCCGTTTTCCTATTCCTGTCCGGGTCTTCTGATCCGTTCCCCGGTTGTTGTATCGATAAAATACTTGCCCTCTTCATCATCATGGAGCTCCAGTTCTGTGCCGACCGGCAGCTCGACGATTTCCATGATAATCGGTTCCACATGCTCAATGGTCTTGAGATCCACCAGCAGGATGTTCTCCTCGTGGTTGATGTAACCCTGGGTGTCGCCGTCACCGACAATCCGCCAGCCGGTATCGTTGCGGTCAAACGCCTTTTCCCGGAAGACCCACCTGGCTTTGCGCTGCCCTTGGAAGACCGAGCGCGTCATGATGACTGCCCCGGGAGTATGCTTCTTCTTGTCTGCCATGGCCTTATTCCCCCATATATGTCAGGAACGCCCGGTATGCCCGGTAACCTTCATAGACATCTGCTTTCGAAACGATCTCACTCGGGGCATGCATGTTGTGCACGGCAATGCCGGCGTCGATGACATCCATGTTCAGGTTGCCGAGAATGAAGGCGATCGTCCCGCCGCCGCCAACATCGACAGCACCGAGTTCCGAGGTCTGGAAGGTAATGTCACCCTTCTGCATGGCCCGCCGGACTTCTGCCACATATTCCGCATTGGCGTCGTTGGAGCCGCTCTTGCCGCGGGCCCCGGTGTACTTGTTGAAGACAATGCCGCCGCCGAAATACGCACAGGTCTTCGGGTCATTGACTTCCGGATAGTTCGGATCAAAGGCTGCCGACACATCGCTGGACAGCATCTTTGAATTGTTCAGGCAGTCATTCAGGGCCACCAGGGATTCACTGCCCTGCATGGCAAGAAGCCTTGCCAGGATGCTTTCGAACCAGCGGGACTGCATGCCGGTCGCGCCGACCGAACCGATTTCCTCCTTGTCCAC
>JAEEHG010000187.1 GCA_016280695.1 Solobacterium sp.
ACGTTTTACCGCACTGCATGCAGGAAACGCGGACCGGCAGGACATGATGATGCTGCCTGCCGGGGAACGTATGCTGTTAAGTGTGGTTACCGTAGAAAGAACCGCTGATCCTGATTACCGTTTCGCTTGTATAGGTCTTGTTACTGTCATCAGCCAGATTGCCGTCTTCATAATAACTGCTCTGCTTTATCACATAGGCGCTGAACGAGAAGTCATACCGGTTTTCCGCTTCATTCCATACCACATGGAACTGCCGCTCGCCATCCGCCAGACTGTACTTCCAGATGAGTTCATAGTGTACGGTCAGCCGCCATCTCTTACCCTTCACCGGGTAACCGCGGGAATTCGTTGTCATGTATTCTTCCAGCTCCCACTGCCTGCCATAATCGTCAAGACCATTGTTTGCCCAGAGATAATCTGAAAAGGAAACCTTGTCCTCGTGCCATTTTCTTTCCGCCGCCGCCGTCACGGGATGCATGGCAATCTGATTGTTTTCGGCAATCCACTCAGCTGCCGTGTTGACTTTGTCTGTTGGGTAACCCCAGCGCGGCTTATATCCGGAGACAGCCTGGCCGGTGAAGGAGAAACTGTCCGTTCTGACTTCAAATACGCCCGAGTCGCTGGCTTCACTGGTGAACGATGTATTCGGCATGGCGGGGATCGTGAGGGTGAAGCGGCCGTCTTCGGTAATGGTCAGGTGCGGCTGTCCCATAACGGCATCTGCTTTCTGCCGGGTCGTTTCATATTCTTCACTGTATAACCCCGCATTGCCGGCAATGCTGTCAAAGATGCAGCTGGCGCTGCCGACGGTATTGGGTACCGGAACAATGGTGACCGGCCCGTCATACGGCACAAATGCCCCCTCCGTCTTGACCGGCTTCGGAGTCACGGTCATCTCCGCCGTTTCCGACACAATGCCGAGATGCTTCACGTCCTTGGTGTCAAGCACGTATTCCGTAAAGGTCACCTCGATATCAATCGGCTTGTACGGATCATCCTTGTCCCAGATATCCGCATAATGTACCTTGAGCGTCTTCCCCGCCTTCTCAATGCCCGGATAGTTGGAGGCTTTAATGCCGGTGCTGGTCCGCAGGGTTACCTGCCAGCCGTCAATCAGGCCCTTCTTTGCCAGGCCGTCCAGTTCAGGAAGCCGGATGGAAAAGCAGGCATTGTCGGGATCATCGATCAGCACCGGCTTCTTTGTCTGATCCATGGCATACAGTGTATACCCGGCATCGCCGTCAGTCTTTGCCTTTCCGGCAGCCCCGTGAATTTCCATGATCCCGAGCCAGTTGTATGCCACATTGTAATCAACGAATGCCGGAATGAATACACCTTTCTTCGTATTGTAGTAGGTGGCGGCCGGGACCAGCGTCACTTCCGGGAAAACAGCCTGAATGTTTTCATCCGGGACAAGCAGCACCGGCTGGTCTGTGTCCCTTGTTTTCTGCATGAATCCGCGCAGCCGCAGGAAGTAGCTGGCGTCCCGCTCCAGTTTTACCGGATATTCCTCACCCGGTTTCACGATAATCCGCTTAACCGGCATATACGGTGCCCCGTTGAACTGATCATATACATATTTTGAGATTACTTTGCGGCGGCTGATCAGCCAGTTCCGCCAGTACTGGTCAAAGTCCTTTTCGGATATGCCCAGGGCCGCACAGACCGGCGCGGACGTCGCTGCCTGGGTTATCAGGCTGCGGGCTTTCATGATCTTTGCCGGTGACACTTTCAGGCCGCATTCATCCCGCAGATACATCAGGAAATCTCCAAGATTATACCCTGCGTTAATCAGCAGCCGGTTCAGATCTTCTCCCTCGATACCCCGCGCGGCACTGTCTGCCGGCAGCCGCAGTGTGGCCCAGTTATTGATATCTGTCGTTTTCGGATCAGTGATGATATAGGCTTTGTCCTGATACCATTGTTTGGCGTTGCTTTCGACCATGATGACAACCATTTCATCAAACCGGGTGTCATCCGTAATCCAGTCAACCGGCAGGCGGTACATGTTCTGACAGATATGGAAGGCTTCGTGGGTGATGGTCAGAAGCAGGTTATCCCGGTCTTCCCGGTTATCCCGGTTTACATTGCCGATATTTACTTCAACGTAGGAAAGCGAGGCTTTTCTGGTGATGGCATGGGCCATGTCACCGCCCTTATTCATGATCTTGAACGGCACTTCATGCAGCGGCATGCGGACCTTTTCCTGTTCGGCCAGGTATTTGAAGGAAAGATCGATGCACTCGTTGATGTATTCGATGATTTCCGGCATTTCCAGCTCTTTCAGCAGCCGCTTGTACTCCGCGTTGCCTTCCAGTTCCTGCCGGTAATACTCTTCCACATGGTAGTTTTCCCGCAGCCGTGAGAAAATGCCCAGGGTCTTGCGGTACTCTTCCGCTTCGGCCTGGGCGGCCGCTTGGATCTGCGCAATCCGGGCAACCTTGTCGGCCAGGGCAGGATCAACATCATCCATGCGCCACTCGATTACCCAGCTGGCGTAATCATTTGAACCCTGCAGCTTCAGGACCTGGCGCTTGAAGAAGTCTGTGGCACTGACGTCGTTTTTCAGCGAGCCGGCTCTTTGGATGTAGTACTTGTTGCGCTTGATGTACTCAAGCTCCGCAAAGATCAGCACCGCGCCGCTGACGATGCAGACAAATGCCAGGCTGTTCTGGTTGGAACTGTAGCGCAGCGTATTCCCTGCACGTTCTGTCCGGTACGCATAATACTCCCCGGCCTCGTTAACCCGCACCACCTGCAGGCAGTCGTAATAAGCCGGATCGATATCCAGCGTATCCAGATCAATGGCCACCTCATACTGGCCAGGCATCTGTTCGTCATCGGCGAGCCCGGCATTGACTTCCCAGGCAGCAACGGCATAGAGGCCCTCTTCCTTCAGCATTTCATCTGCTGCAATGACAGCCGGATCGTTTTCATCTGCCGGCGTAAACGTGATTTCTGTCGGTTCGTCAAAGGCCCCGGCCGCGGCTGTAACATGTACGCCGTCTGCCACCGTGACATCGATGGCCGGACTGGTGCCGGTATCCTCATGGAATTCGGGAACTTCTTCCGACAATTCCCGCGGGGCCGCCGCCTGCGGCCTGGCAGTGGTGGTGCTGCCGCCCGGACGGGTGCTGATGGTTGTGGATTCATAGTCCGGTTTGTCTTTATCCAGCAGGAAACCCGGTTTGACAAATGCCGTAAAGCCAAGCACTGCCGCCAAGACAACGATCAGCGCTTTTTTCGGTCCCTTGCCGGAACCATTCTTCTGAACCGGCGGTTTTTCCGCTTTTCCGGCCGCCGGTTTCTCTGCGGCCGGCTGCTTTACGTTCCGGGTCCGCGCTGTCCGGGGTTTTGCCGGTGTCGGTTCACCCTGCTTCACTGTGCCGGAAGTCCCGGGTTTCGCCATAGCAGGGCTTTCCTGCCTTGGCGTCCTGGGCTTTCTTGGTTTTACTGCCTTCTTCGGCGCTGCCGGCGGATCAGACACCGTTACGGTGCTTCCTTCCGGGGCATCGATGATCAGCCCGCCCCTGCCGTCTTCCGATACTTTGATATCCTTGCTCATA
>JAEEHG010000188.1 GCA_016280695.1 Solobacterium sp.
ATTGCGGCACTGGAAAAGCAGGAGACGAGACTGCTGGAAATGATGGACAAGGCCGAAACCATCGAGGACATGATCATAATTGAACGGCGCCTGACCGAAGTTCAGACCGAGCTGAACCAGAAGCGCAGCTACAAGAGCTCCATGGATACGGATGTCAATTACTCCACCGTTTATCTCGATGTCCGGGAAGTGCTGGAATACACCCCGACCCCGGAAGGGCAGCGGACCGGAACCTTCCTGTACCGCCTGCAGAATGCCTTCCGTTCGAGCTGGAACAGCTTCCTATGGTTGCTGGAAAGCCTGCTGTTCCTGATCATTCACATCCTGCCGTGGCTGATCATCATCCTGCCGTGTGCTTGGCTGCTGCGCCGGTTCATCAGAAAGAATGATGCCCGGAAAACGGACAAGCCGGTACGGGAGCGCTCTTTCCCCCGGCGGCGTACAGTAAAGGAGCGGGAAGTACTGAAAGCAGAAGAACCGGAACCGAAGGACCAGGACAAGCCGGTGCTGTAGGAACCGATAATAAACAGCGGACAGCCGTATGACTGTCCGCTGTTTTTTCTTCCGCCGGCTTTCCGTGACAAAGGTTTTTGATAGACGTCTGCCTGACGGCAGGCATACAATTATATAAAAGAGGTGATCACATATGAAGATCGGAAAAGACTGCAGGCATTCAGGATAAATCATCACTGCACACAGGAAGAAATCGCCGCTGTGGCCGGGGTAAGCCGGCAGACAGTATCCAATTGGGAAACGGACAGATCGCTTCCGGATATCATCAGTCTTTTAAAACTCAGCGAATACTACGGCATCAGTGTGGATGTCTTGATCGGGAAAGGAAAAGGATAAAACATATGACACGGAAAATCGTCGCAATCGGCGGCGGGGATAACGGATATATCAAATCTGACGGGACAAAATCAGCATATGAAACCGGTGCGATGGATCAGGAGATTATCCGGCTGACCGGGAAAGAACACCCCAACTATCTGCTGATCGCGCACTCCCAGCCGTACGAAAGACAGGAAAGTTACTTCGCAGTCATGAAGGCCATTTACGCGGATATGTACGGCTGCCCGTGCCGCACGCTGTACAGCCCGCAGCTGAGCGAACCGGAAACGGTAAAGGAAATGATTGACTGGGCGGACATCATCTTTGAAGGCGGCGGCGATACCATGACTATGATCAGATTATGGCGGGAAACCGGCTTTGACGCAGTGCTGCGGCAGGCCTGGGAAGACGGCAAGGTCATGTGCGGGGTTTCGGCCGGCGGCAACTGCTGGTTTGAGGAGTGCAGCACGGACAGCCTGCGCATCCAGACCGGCAACTACGATCTGCCGCTGACATCATGTGACTGCCTTGGCTTCATGCCCGGCATGTTTGTGCCGCACTGTGATGAAGCAGGCCGGCAGGAATCCGTTAAGGACCTGCTGAAGGGCACCGGGAAGTTTGCCCTGCAGATGTCCAACTGCACGGCACTGGAGATCGTGGATGATGCCTGGCGGCTGATCACCACGGATGCCTCCGGCCACGGGATCGAGGCATACGGCCTCAAAACCCGGTGGGTAAATGATGAATACTGTGTTGAACAGCTCGACCGGTCCGCGGAATGGAAGCCGCTGCCGCAGCTGCTGGCAAAATAAATGTTGCCTTTTGCATGTCTGACAGGTATAATCTTTACGCGAGTAGAAAATTGAATATCTGCTCCTTGCCAGAAATGGCCGTTTAGACCAGAAGGAGGTGTAAGACATGAGACATTATGAAGTCATGTACATCATCAATGCGTCCGTAGAGGAAGAAAAGCGCACTGCCCTGATCGAGAGCCTGGGCCAGATCATCACCAATGACGGTGGTAAGATCACCAAGACCGATGAATGGGGTATGCGCGATTTTGCGTACGAAATTGAACACATGACCAAGGGTTACTATGTAGTAGTTACCTTTGAAGCCGACAATGATACTGTCAGTGAATTTGACCGTCTGATGCGTATCAATCCGAACGTTGTCCGCTACATGATCATCAACAAAGATGAACAGCATGCTCAGGAGGGCAAGAAATGATCAACCGCGTTGTTCTGGTCGGGAGACTGACCAGGGATGTGGAAGTCCGCAAGACGCAGTCAGGAATCTCCGTGGCATCATTTACTGTTGCCTGTGACCGCCGGTTCTCTTCACAGAACCAGCAGAACCAGCAGCAGTCAGCCGATTTCATCAGCTGTGTAGCCTGGCGCCAGACCGCCGATTTCTTGGGCAGTTATGCCCGCAAGGGAGCGTTGGTCGGGGTCGACGGCAGACTGCAGAGCCGCAGCTATGATGACCGGGACGGCAAGAAGGTCTATGTGACGGAAGTGGTATGCGACAGTGTGCAGCTGCTTGAATCACGGGCCCAGTCACAGGCCAGAAGCACAATGGAAGATCCGGGTGCCGCCGGCACCGGATACGGCCAGGGTGGTTACGGCCAGCCGGCCTATGGTCAGAATTCCTACGGCCAGGGCAATGATGCGATCAGTCCGGACGATTTCAACACAGGTCCGAGCCTTGATATCTCAAGCGATGACCTGCCTTTCTAAAAGAGGAAAAGGAGAACATAAATGGCATTCAAGAAACAGAGAATGGGTGGCAGAAAAGTATGTTATTTCAAGAAGAATAACATTACCTATATCGATTACAAGGATACAGAACTGCTCAAGAAGTTCATTTCTGCCAACGGCAAGATCATTCCGCGCCGCGTTACAGGCACCAGTGCCAAGTATCAGCGCATGCTGGCAGTCGCCATCAAGCGGGCCCGGGAAATGGCTCTTCTGCCGTACGTCGCAGACTGACCCGAACGAAGGCTGTGCGCAAAAGCACGGCCTTTTTTCTTTTGTCTTCCGACTATGGTATAATACTTTCCAGCCGAAAGGTTTTTTCGGTATTTTTGATACGGTATGAACAACAACGTAAGAAAACTGACAGACGGGGCAATGATGTGCGCGATAGTCGGCGTCATGCTGCTGATCAACCGCCAGATGGCCGGTATGCTGGAAGAGCTTCTGCTGTTTATCTTCCCGCTGCCGATGGTCTTTTACAGCGCCAAATACGGCATGCGCAACAGCTGGATCGTGCTGGCGGCCATGGTGCTGCTGACTGTGATTGTGGCCACACCGCAGACCCTGTTTTATGTTGCGTCCGAGTCCATGATCGGCCTGATCTACGGCGCGGGTATCCATGACCGCAGGGATACCCGGACGCTGGTCTGGCTGACGATTGTGATTGCCATCGCCGTCAATATCATCAGCACGCTGATCTACGCGTCCTTTTTCGGATATGACCTGGTTGCGGAAATGACCGAGACGAAGGAAATTGTCACCCAGACCATGGGCGCTGCCGGCGTATCAGTTCCGGCAACGATCAACCTGGATGAATTTATCAAGACTTCACTGGTGGTGGCTACGATCACAACCGGGGTCATGCAGGGTTATATCACACACATGCTGTCCCGGCTCATGCTGAAGCGGATGCGCTTTGATGTTCCGAAACCAACCCCGGTGGCGTATTATTACCCGCCGGTCTGGAGCGGCTATGTCGGCATTGCCTGCATGGCAGCCTATTACTATACGTCCACGAAACCGCTGGCTTCCCAGATGTGGCAGAATGTCTGCATGGGTGCCGGCATGTGCGGAATGTTTTACCTGCTTGCCTATGGGGCAGTCGCGGTTATTGTCTTCAGTGTGATCCGGAATCCGAGACGGCGGAAGATGCCGGTGATCCTGGCAATCCTGATGGTTTTTGCCATGCCGATGATACTGTCCCTGCTCGGCTTCCTGTATATCACGACAGATCTGCACCGCAGAGCGCTTGGAGGAACTGGGAATGCGTAAGAAACTGAACGAACTGCGCCGTCTGCTGGCCGTAGCGGTTATCATTCAGGCTGGCCTGCTTGTCTTTTTCCGCACCGGGCTGAACCGCAGC
Source organism: Solobacterium sp. (assembly GCA_016280695.1). GTDB lineage: Bacteria > Bacillota_I > Bacilli_A > Erysipelotrichales > Erysipelotrichaceae > Bulleidia. The sequence continues at coordinate 3,952 of JAEEHG010000188.1, forward strand.
ATCACGACGGCGGCGATTATCCTGATTGTCGAAGCCGTGCTCCTGTATTTCTCCACGGACCGCTTTGTCAGCCTGATCACGGATCATTCGACCGAGATCCAGGCCGTGCTTGGGACTTCTGCCGAGGAGGCATTCCTGTTCGGTGAAGTCGGCATGGTGCATTACGATGAGGAGCATGTCATCACCTGGATGAGCGAACTGTTTGAGCAGCGTGGGATCAACCGGGTCGGCACAAAGGTGCTGGCATGGCTGCCGGAAGCCGATGACCTGATCAACGGCCGTTCGGATATCGCCCAGGTGGAACTGGACGAGCGGATGTACCAGATTACCCGCAAGGAAGATGAGGCCGTGCTTTTCTTCCGGGATGTGACGGAAATGATCCGTTACCAGAAAGCTTATGAACAGGGCATGCCGGTCGTCGGCATGGCCTCGCTGGATAACTACGAGGAAAGCACCCAGTACGAGGATGAGACCGTTGTTTCGGCCATCAACGTGGCCGTGCGCAGCCCCCTGACCGAATACTGCAAGAACCACGGCATCATGGTCAAGCGGGTGAACAACTACCGGTATCTGCTGCTGCTGAACGAAAAGATCTTCAACGATCTGGCAGCCGACCGGTTCTCCATCCTGAATACTGTCCGCCGGGCAGCCCAGAAACAGGATGTTTCGATTACCCTGTCCATGGCTTTTGCCCGCGGCACGGAAAACTATCAGGAACTCGATGACATGGTTACCAGGCTGATGGATCTGGCCCAGAGCCGCGGCGGTGACCAGGTGGCAGTGCAGGTTGCCGG
>JAEEHG010000189.1 GCA_016280695.1 Solobacterium sp.
AAGGATATGCCGCATCTGAACAGGAATACCCTCATCCTGTTTGCCATCCTGCTTGCGCTTTCCTTCCGCTATCCGTTCGGCTCCAGCGGCTTCACCATCTCCCTGCTGTGCTCCGCCCTGCCGTTTCTCTTCCGGGCAACCCTGATCAGGAATTATATCCAGATCAACCTGAATGCCATCCGTTCCCTGACCGGCGGGAAGGAAACGCTGTCAGTCAGCACGGTCTTCAACGAGGACCATGTCATCATGAGCCTGCCGGACGGGACAAACCCGGTCACCATTGTCTATGAAGACCTGCGCCGGGTCCTGGCCACCCCGTCAGTCTACTGCCTCAGCTCGGTCAGCCATGCCGGTGTCTATGTCTTCCGGGACCAGCTGTCCCCGGAAGAACAGAAAGAACTGTTTGCTTTCCTGAAACAGAAGAACACAAAAATTCCGGAAAACCAGTTTCCGGAATGAGACGCACCTCCGGGTGCGTTTTTTTATTACTGTGTATTTACGGGCGTGACCGTGATGGTCTGGTACGGAATCGTGATGCCTTCCTTCAGGAAAGCCTGCACAATCCCTTCCCGCAGATGACTGCAGGCGATATAACTCTCATCCACCGTCGAAGTCCAGACCGTGAACTTCAGCAGCAGGCCGTTGCCTGTCACCCGGCTGGTGTAGACCATGACCTCCTTGTCGAGAACCGCGTCTTCCTGCTGCAGCAGGTCATGGATAATCCGGCGGGCCTTGTCCAGGTCGGTATTATAAGCCACCTCGAATTCCAGGAAGTTGCCGACCCGGCTGAGCGTGTTCTGGTTCACGATGACCGAGCTGTCGACCATGCTGTTGGGGACGATATAGGTCTGCCCGTCATACTGTTCGATCATCACATGGCGGATCGTGATGTCCCTGACAATGCCTTCCGCCACGACCGCACCGCCGGAGATGATGCGGACCTTGTTGCCGATCTCCACCGGCCGGCTGAAAGTCAGGGTGAAGCCGGCGATGATATTGCCCAGGGTCTGCTGGGCCGCAAACGTGACAATCGCTATGATCAGGGTGCTGCTCTGCACCAGGGTGGTGCTGAGTTCCCGGGTCAGTTCAATCTGGTTCAATACGGCATAGACGCCGAAGACAATGATAATGAAATTGACAATGCTGCGCAGATACTTCAGCGGCAGCTGCTGTTTCTTTGCCAGGAGCCGTTTGAAAAAGGAGTTGGACAACGCCAGCAGAAGAATCATGATGATGACTGTAATGACAATACCGATCAGATTTTCCATACATTCCTCCTTTTACCGGGCAGTAATATCATATCCTTTTCCGGGCATCTGATCCAGCCGGGGTGAAAAAAAGACGGTTTTTACACCGTCTTGTGATAATAACCCGGTTTAGAAAATCGGCACCGGCTTCCTGTCTTTGTCGATCAGGCATTCTTCTGCGTATGTCCGGCCGCGCAGGTTCTTCTTGTGTTCTTCCTTGGCGGCTTCGATCAGTTCCGGCTTGGCCATCATGTCGAGGGCGATATTGGCCATCAGCTGCGCCGCAAGATTCATGCCCTTGTGCGCCGCGGAACTCTTGCCCTGGGCGGTGGCTGCCCAGCTGTGCGCTGCTGTACCGAAGGCCCAGGTCGGCACGGTGATCATCGAGGTCGGCACAACCCAGCTGACATCGGCGACATCAGAGCTGGTCGGCTGGTCTTCATGAATTTCATTGTCGAGCAGTTCGCCGGAACCTGCCTTTGAACCAATGGCAATGAACTTCTCCAGGTATGCCTTTTCTTCTTCGGTGTATTCCATCGGCATGCATGCCTTGATGTTCTCACGGGCAACGTCTGCCAGTACGGTATTGTCAATGAATGATGAGAAAGCGGAAACCAGTTCCGGTCCTTCCACGGTTGTTTCAGTCATCATGGCCGCACCCTTGGCAATCTTGTCCAGTCTGACCAGCATCTTCTTCAGTTCGGTGTTGTCCTTGGCCCGCACCACATACTGGCCCTCGGCATATGCCTGCACAACGTTGGCTGCGAAGCCGCCGGTGTTGGTGATGGCATAGTGGATATAGGTATCCTTGGTCATGTGTTCACGGATGAACTGAATGCCGATGTTGAACAGTTCCAGTGCGTCCAGGGCGGATCTGCCCATTTCCGGCATGCCGGCAGCGTGGGAAGCGATACCGTGGAACCGGTAGTTCTGGATGGCAATGGACTTGCCGTCATGGGTAATGCCGAAGCCGGCCCCCGGATGCCAGTTGACACAGAAATCGACATCGTCGAAAGCGCCTCTGTGGATCATGTAGACCTTGCCGACGCCGCCTTCTTCTGCCGGGCAGGAGAAGTACTTGATCGTGCCTTCCATATTGTTTTCTTCCAGATACTTCCAGAGGATATAAGCGCATTCCATGCCGCCGCAGCCAAGCAGGTTATGCCCGCAGCCATGGCCCGGAGCACCGCTTTCCACCGGATCAAGATGATCACAGTCAGCCTTCTGGCTCAGGCCCGGCAGGGCATCCAGTTCGCCCAGGATACCAATTACCGGTGAACCGTGTCCGGCAGTGGCGATGAACGCCGTGTCCATGTCCGGCAGCATGCTTACCTTAAACCCAAGGTCTTCCATGCACTTCTTTGCCGCCTCATGGGACTTGTGTTCAGTGAAATTCAGTTCCGGTGTGGACCAGATCTGATTTGCGCACTCCTCAAAAATACCTTTGTACTGTTCGGAGAGCTGAGCGATTTCTTTTCTCATCATATGTCTGTAATCTCCATTCAATGTTTTTATCATACCACCGGATCGATAAATGTATAGTGATGTTCCGCAAAGATTTGTACCATCCCGCATATACAGAAAGGAGGAATTTCTCCCTCCCTGTTTTCTTTTATTCGTAGTGCGCGGCGACATCCTGCAGATACTGAATGATCGGCAGATGCTGCGGACATACGCCCTCGCACTGCCCGCAGGCAATGCAGGCACTGGCCTTGCCGAACTTCTTGTTCAGAATCTCATAGTTGGTGAAGTTGATTGTCCAGCCCTTTTCCTCCAGGTCTTCCCGCATGTCTTCATTGTAGATCGAGAAGTACTCGGGGATGCAGATCTGCATCGGGCACCCTTCCGTACAATAATGACAGGCTGTGCAGGGAATCGCGGTCTGGCTGTTGATGATTTCTGCCGCCCTGAAGCACATCTGTGTTTCCGCTTCCGTCAGCGGCACGAACTCTTTCATATAGCTGAGGTTGTCCTGCATCTGGGCAAGGGTGCTCATGCCGGACAGTACCAGCATGACGCCGGGCTGCGAAGCTGCGAACCGGATGGCCCAGCTCGGCACGGACTTTGTGCTGTCGTATGCCTTGAACAGTTCTTCCGCCGCAGCCGGCACGTTGGCCAATGTACCGCCCTTGACCGGCTCCATGACAATCACCGGCTTGTTGTGTTTCCGGCAGACTTCCAGGCATGCCCGGGACTGGATCCATTCACTTTCCCAGTCCAGATAATTCAGCTGGATCTGCACGAGTTCCATCTCCGGATGCGCGTTCAGCAGTTTTTCAAGCAGTTCAGGAGAATCATGATAGGAGAAGCCGGCATGCCTGACCAGGCCCTGTTCCTTCTTCTGCAGCAGCCAGGTGAAGCAGTCCAGACGGTCATATGTCTCCAGCATATTTTCCTCAATGCCGTGGATCAGGTAATAATCAAAATAACCGGCCCCGGTCTTTTCCAGCTGGGCATTGAACACCTTGTCCCGGTCTTCCTCCGTCTGGATAAAGCCGGCGTGCAGCTTGGTGGCCAGGGTAAAACTCTCCCGCGGATACCGGCTGACCAGTGCCTCCTTCGCGCATGATTCACTGGCAAAACCGTTGTACATCCAGGCGGTATCAAAATACGTGAAGCCCTCTTTCATGAACAGGTCGACCATCGCCTTGAGCTGTTCGATATCCACATCTGCCGGATTGGCAGGGTCATTCTGCGGCAGCCGCATCAGGCCGAAACCCAGTTTCTTTTCCGGAATGAATTCCATATGTTTTACCTCCCTGTAATATTATTATACAATCCAGGCCTGTCTGTCTGACTATTAACCTTTGTGTCAGAACCGTGCGTCTTCCGGCATAACCCGTTATAATAGTACTGCCGGGAAAGTCCCGGACTTCCGCAAAGGAGGGATATGAATGAACGATATCAATGAAAAAGAACTGCAGGAAATGATCTCCGCCGCCGTTGATGAGGGCGTCAAAAAAGCCACCCGGAAAAACCGGGTGCTGAAAACCCTGGGCGTGCTTCTGGGCTATGCGATCCTGCTGTGCGGCATCTGGTTCATCTATGATACGATCCGGCCGAAAGCCCCGGAAATCACCCCGCTGGAAGACCACGATGTCACGCTGGAAAACAACGGCATCTTCGGCTTCAAGGCCGCCGACTTCGAGGACGCGGTGCTGGGCGCTTCACAGCGGCAGGAGCTGCTGATCGTGGACGAGCAGGAAGTATCCGTTCCGGCGATCATCACCCAGGCCGGCCTGTTCAACTGGGACATCACTTCCAAAAGCCTGATCGAAACCATTTACGGCACCGGGGAATATACGATTGACCTTTCCAAAGTCACCCGTGATTCCATCCTGTTTGATGAGGATCTGTACACCGTTGTGATCCATGTGCCGTATCCGGAACTGCACAGTGTCGTGTTCAATCCGGAAAAGACCGTTATCGGCGATACAAAACGCGGCTGGCTGGCCTTCGGGGAAATCAAGATGACCGCGGAAGAAATCCAGACATTTGGGAATGCCGCAATCATCAAACTGACTTCCCGTCTGAATGAGGATGACTGCTTCGAGAAAGCGGTACGCTTTGCCAGCCTGTCTGCCTATGAACTCTACCAGCCGGTCGTCAGTTCCATATCGCCGGCCTACAAAGTCACGATCATCGTGGATGAGAAAGAACAGGAGTAAAACGATGGGAAAAAGAAAAAACAGCAGCGGCAGGGACCTTCTGCTGGGCGCCGTCCTGACTGCGGGTGCCTACGCCGCCTATAAAGTCAGCCAGTGGAACCGGCCGGTGCCGGAGGATACCACCGCGCTGGAGTTCTATCACGAAGAACTGCTGAAAGCCCAGCAGGCCGAGCTGGATTCAGCATTGATGTACAACGCGCTGGCTGACCTGGTCAGCGATCCGGACACAGCGGAAAAACTGCGCGGCTTCGCGAAGGATGAGGCAGATCATGCCACAATCTATTACCACCTGACCCGCACCGAACTGACAGCCCGCGACACCCGATCCACGGCTGCCTGCACCGGCTACCGGCTCCTCGGCCAGACCGGCACCTTCGGCACCCTGGCCACCGCGGAGTATACGGCGGCCAAGGCCTGCGAACACCTCTGTCCGTACTTCCCGGAAATCGAGATGATCCGGGAAGACGAGATCCGCCATGGCGATGAACTGCTCGCCATGCTGAAACAGTAATCCCTGAAAACAGGCGCAATGCCTGTTTTTTTATAACATTTTGTAATTACCCCATAAAAAGTCACGTTTTCCCCCGTTATATGCAGGCATGTTATAATAATTGCAGGTTTCTTCCGGTTCATGACCATTTTTATACACTGTCTGCTGTCCGCAGATCCGTTTTGAGTTCACCCGGAAGAGAGGAATAACGATGGAAAACAGAAAACTGCCACAATACATGCGCATTGCGGCCATGATCGCTGCTGAAATTGCCCGCGGTGAACTTCCGGAAGGAAAGCGCCTGCCCGGGATGTCCGTGCTCTCCTCATCGTTCGGGGTCTCACCGGAGACGATCAGGAAGGCGCTCAGCCTGCTGGCCGACATGCATATCGTCCAGATCCGTGAAAGCCGGGGCACATATGTACTTTCCGCTGACCAGGCCCACGATTATCTGCAGACCATCCAGATCCGGCAGAACCAGATGTCACTGAGCAACCG